>NZ_JBSHJY010000026.1:0-45793 GCF_053619715.1 Agromyces sp. NPDC055520
GCATCCGTCACCCGCCCTTCGCCGTCTCGGCGAGTCGACTCGCTAGCCTCCCGCGGCCGGCGGGTTGACGAGCACATCGTCGACGGTCGCCTTCTCCTCATCGGTGCGCTGGTCCCATGAGGGTTTGCGAGCCGCGTAGAAGATGAGCGGCGGCACGCCGAGCGCGAGCACGACCACCCCGACGAGCACCGGATACACCCACCCGGGGGCACCGGAGCCGAAGCCCTCCGGCGGGATGAAGCCCAGGACGAAGGCCGCGAAGCACGCGAGGAACCCGATGGTCGCGATCACGTACATGCCGGGTACCCGGTAGCTGCGCACGACGTGGGGCTGCTTCGCGGGACGGTCCCGCGATCCACGTGACGACCGAGGCGAAGGCGCCGAGCGCGATGAGCAGCGAGAGCACCGGCGTCAACCACTCGACGCCGAAGGCTTCGAAATACGCCTGGAAGGCCAGGTTGATGCCCGTCGTGAGCCCGAGCTTGTCAGACGGCACGACGAGCCCGATCGCGATCGTCGGCACGATGAAGATGCCGAGGATCAGGATCGACGCGATGAGCACCGTCTTCGGGTACTGCTTGCCCGGGTTCTTCAGGTCGTTCGCGTGCACGGCGTTGACCTCCATGCCGGCGTACGCGAGCACGTTCGACACGATGAGCACGATCGAGGCGAGCCCGGTGAACGGCGGGATGATCGAGGCCGCCGTGAGCGGGATCTGGCTGGTCTGGCCGGTGGAGACCCAGATGATGCCGAAGACGATCAGCAGCAGGCCCGGGAAGATCGTGCCGGCCAGGCCGCTCCAGGAGCCGACCTTCGCGAAGAGATTGCCGCCCTTCAGCGTGATGTACGTCGAGAACCAGTACAGCACCAGGATGACGATCGCGGTGTAGAGGCCGGAGTTCGCGAGATTCGGATCGAGGAACACGAAGGCGAGCGAGGCCGCGATGAACGCGATCTGCGTGGGGTACCAGACCACGTTCTGCACCCACTGCAACCAGATCGCCTGGAATCCCCACTTGCCGCCGAACGCCTCGCGCACCCAGGTGAAGACGCCGCCCTTCCAGCCCGTCGCCAGTTCTGCCGGCGACGAGCGCCGTCGGAACGAGGAAGAAGATCGCCGGGATGATGAAGAGCGTGATCGATCCGAGTCCGTATCCGGCCATCGCCGGCAGGCTCCGCAGCGACGCGACCGCCACGACGGTCAGGATCGCGAGCTGGGTGAGCGACATGAATTTCTGCGCGGTCGTGCCCGGCGACCCGATCGCCGGCCCCTTGCGATCGGTCATGCCTCACCTCAGTGCGTGAAGGAGGACACTTGGCCCTCTGCCGGCATCGGCGCTTCGAGGGCGTCGAGGTATTCGACGGCATCCTGGATGTCGAGCATGAGCGACTCGGCGAGGTTTCGGCTCAGGCCGTTGCGCACCACGATGCGCTGCACGACGAGGTCGGAGATGTCATCGGGCATCGGATAGGCGGGGATGAGCCAGCCTTTCAGCCGTAGGCGCTCCGACAGGTGGTAGAGGTTCCACTTGTCGGTGTGGCCCTTCTTCAGCTGCCAGGCGAAGACGGGGATGTCGGTGCCGTCGTTCCAGAGCTCGAACGCGTCCATCTTCGCGATCTCGCCCGACAGGTACACCGCGACATCCTGCGAGGCCTGCTGCACCTTGCGGTAGCCGTCCCAACCGAGTCGGAGGAACAGGTAGTACTGCAGCAGCACCTGCGCGCCCGGGCGCGAGAAGTTCAGCGCGAACGTCGGCATGTGGCCGCCGAGGTAGGTGACGTCGAAGACGAGATCCTCCGGCAGGTCGGCGACCGTGCGCCACACGACCCACCCGAGCCCAGGGAAGACGAGACCGTACTTGTGCGCCGAGGTGCTGATCGAGACGACCCGCTCGACGCGGAAGTCCCACTCGAGGTCGGGCTGGAGGAACGGGGCGATCATGCCTCCGGACGCCCCGTCGACGTGGATCTTCACGTCGAGCCCCGTGTCCGCCTGGATCTTGTCGAGCGCCGCCGCGATCTGCTTCACCGGCTCGTACATGCCGGTGTAGGTCACGCCCATGATCGCGACGACGCCGATCGTGTTCTCGTCGACGTACGTGTCGAGGTCGTGGCCGTCGAGCACCTTGTGCTCGTCGCTGATGGGCACGTAGCGCGCCTCCACGTCCCAGTAGTTGCAGAATTTCTCCCAGCACACCTGCACCGCGCTCGAGAGGATGAGATTCGGCTTCTCGGTCGACTTGCCCTGGGCGCGCCGCGCCACCTGCCAGCGCCGCTTGAGGGCCAGCCCGCCGAGCATGCATGCCTCGGAGGAGCCGATGGTGGAGGTGCCGATGGCGCCCTCCGCGCTCGGCGCGTTCCAGAGATCGGCGATCATCTTCCAGCACCGCGTCTCGATGGCCGCCGTCTGCGGATACTCGTCCTTGTCGATCATGTTCTTGTCGGCCGACTCGGAGTAGAGCTTCGACGCGAAGGGGTCCATCCATGTGCTCACGAACGTCGCCAGGTTCAGGCGCGCGTTGCCGTCGAGCATGGCCTCGTCGTGGACGATCTGGTAGGCGGTCTCGGGCAGCGACTCCCCACGGGGGATCTTGTCGGTCGGGAAGTCGGTCGCCTCACCCGCCCGCGCGAAGATGGGGTTCAGCTGGTTGCTGCCCCCGCTGCCGGCGAAGGCGTGTCGCGAACGATCCGGTGTGATCGGAGCGTTGCTGCCGCTGCCTGAATGGGATCGTGGCTTCTGATCGGTCATGTGCTTCCCCCGTGCTCGGCTTCTCGTGCATGGCGTTCCGTCTGCACGTACCGGGTGCGTCGGTTGGAAGCTGGTGGGTACCGGCCCCCCAGAGACGTCCCAAGGCCCGAGTGTGTACCTGACGGGAAGGTGCGTCAATAGTTCAGATCGCGTGAAAACGAGGTGCGGGTTGACGGGCGCGGCCCCAGGTTGCAGCCTCGAACCATGAGTGTCCAGCCAGCCGTGCCAGGCAGCCGCCGACCGCTCCGCCTCCGCCGTGAGGCCTGGGGGTTCGCGATCGGCTCGCTCTGCTTCATGGCGGGGGCGCTGCCCTGGTACGCGGACTGGGTCGGACCGGTGCTGGTCGGCGTGACGTTCTTCGTCGGCTCCCTGTTCTTCACCGGGGCCGGGTTCATCCAGCTCAGCCTCAGCGGCCGGCGGCCGCCGCGGGAGCACACGAACCTGGCGGATCGTGCCGACTGGTGGTCGGCCGCCGTGCAGTTCGCCGGAACCCTCGCGTTCAACGTCAGCACGGGCGTCGCGCTCGCCGCAGCCATCGCCCGACCCGAGGCGACCGGCGCCGGCTGGCGACCGGACGCCATCGGCTCGATCGCGTTCCTCGTCTCCAGCGTCCTCGCGGTGGTCGCAACCCGGCACCGACTCGCGCTCTGGGACGCGCACGCGAGAACCTGGCACGGCACCTGGCTTGGCATGATCGGCTCGATCGCATTCGCCGCGTCGGCGGTCGGCGCCTACGTGTCGCCCGAAACCGGAGACCTCGTGAGTCAGTTCTGGGCGAACTTCGGCACGCTCAGCGGCGCACTCTGCTTCTTCTTCGCCGCGGTGCTGTCGCGCCGACCCCTCGAGCGGCACGAAGGGGTGATCGGGCCGGTCTTCGGCGAGTGATGGGCGGCCACGAGGCATCCGATCGCTCGCAGCCATGACGCACGACGCTCAGCGCTCGGTTCGGCCGCCCGCCCCCGGTCTGGTAAGCTGGCTCGTTGGCTGGGCACTTCCACTGCCCATGCCGCGACAATCCCCTTGACGTCACGCGAGAGATCGCGGGTCTTCTGCATGGGGAAGGTCAGCAGACAAGAGACCTTGGGAGGGGCATCCGCCCCTCGGTATTGGAGGAAACCAATGGCAGCAGTGTGCCAGGTGACTGGAGCCGTTCCCGGCTTCGGGCACAACATCTCGCACTCGCACCGCCGGACGAAGCGCCGCTTCGACCCGAACGTGCAGAAGAAGACCTATTTCGTTCCGTCGCTTCGTCGTAACATCACCATCAACGTGTCCGCCAAGGGCATCAAGGTGATCGACGCTCGTGGCATCGAAGCAGTGGTGAAAGACATGCAGGCACGTGGGGTGAAGCTCTAATGGCGAAGGCGCAAGACATTCGGCCGATCATCAAGCTTCGGTCGACGGCAGGCACCGGGTACACCTACGTGACCCGCAAGAACCGCCGCAACAACCCCGACCGCCTCGTGCTCAAGAAGTACGACCCTGTAGTGCGCAAGCACGTCGACTTCCGAGAGGAGCGCTAAGACATGGCGAAGAAGAGCAAGATCGCGCGCAACGAGCAGCGCAAGGTGATCGTCGAGCGGTACGCCGCGAAGCGCCTCGAACTGAAGAAGGCGCTCGTCGACCCCAACGGCACCGACGAGAGCCGTGAGGCCGCTCGCAAGGGCCTGCAGAAGCTTCCCCGCAACGCGTCGCCGGTTCGCGTGCGCTCGCGTGACGCCATCGACGGCCGCCCCCGTGGCGTGCTCACGAAGTTCGGTGTCTCGCGTGTCCGCTTCCGCGACATGGCGCACCGTGGCGAGATGCCCGGCATCACCAAGTCGAGCTGGTAAGCAGCAGCGAGGCTTCACGCTTCTGAAAGGGGTGTCCCGGGTTTCCCGGGGCGCCCCTTTCGCGTGCCTCGTGCGTGCCCCGCATGCACCACGCATTGCACCCCCGTATGCCCCCTCGCGTGCGCCGAGAGCGAACTCCGGCGCGACACGCCGGGGCGAAGGTGCCGGAAACCGCCCGAAATCCGCGAGATTCCGCGGAACTCTGTTACATTCGAGGCGGCCTGATCGGCCATGGGGGCGGTTGAACGATCGTTCCCGAGAACTCACACATGCTGTACCGAACAGCGAAGGTCCGAGGAGGACATTCAATGGCTGACAAGTCGCTCAACAAGACCGAGCTCGTCGCGAAGGTCGCTGCGTCGACCGGACAGAGCCAGGCCACCGTCGACGCCGTTCTCGGCGGCCTCTTCGAGGCGCTCGCCGAGTCCGTGGGCTCGGGCACCAAGGTCTCCATCCCGGGCTGGCTCGCCGTCGAGCGCACGCACCGTGCTGCGCGCACGGGCCGCAACCCGCAGACCGGCGCCGAGATCCAGATCCCGGCCGGTTACTCGGTCAAGGTCTCGGCCGGCTCGAAGCTCAAGGCTGCTGCGAAGTAACTGCGACTTCCCGAAGGGGCGTGCGGCGTGAGCCGTGCGCCCCTTCGTCGTTCGAGGAGGGAGCGCACAGCCGCGGCGTCTAGGCTGGTTCGGTGCCCCGCTCCGTGCGAGTGCTCGGCCCCGCCGCACTCATCGCCGTCGCCCTCGCCGCGACGTTCATCGGCCTCGCCTACGGCGGGGGAGCGGCCGAGCAGCTGATCCAGGACCCGGGCCCTGTCGCCCGATACGGCGTGCCGATCGCGAAGCTCTTCGTCAATCTCGGCGCGGCCGGCATGATCGGCGCCCTCGTGCTCGCGGTCTGGGCGCTCAGCCCGAAGCGACGCGAGTTCGATCTGGCGCTCGATGTCGCCGCGGCATCCGCCGCCGTCATGACCGTCGCGAGCGGCGCGACGGGTCTGCTCACCTTTCTGCTCGTCACGGGCGTGCCGTTCGACCTGAGCGATGCGTTCGGGCAGAAGCTCGGCCAGTTCGTCACGGCCATCGAGCTCGGGCAGGCGTGGCTCATCACGATGCTCGCCTCCGCCGCGGTCACCGTGCTGTGCTTCGCGGTGCGAAATCACACGGCGCTCGTCTTCGTGACCGTGCTCGCGGTCGCCTCGCTCGTACCGCTCGCCCAGCAGGGCCATGCCGCGGGCGCCGCGGGGCACGCCGCCGCCGTCACCGGGCTTGGCCTGCACCTCGTCTTCGCGGCCGTGTGGATCGGCGGGCTGATCACGATCGTGCTGCTGAAGGGCGAGCTCACCGCGAAGCGGTTGCCCGTCGTGCTGGCGCGGTACTCGACGGTCGCGCTCATCTGCTTCATCGTCGTGGCGCTCTCGGGCTACGCGAGCGCCGCGCTGCGCATCGGCGACTGGAGCCAGCTGCTCACGCCCTACGGCGGGCTCGTCGTGGCGAAGGTCGCCGCGCTCATCGCGCTCGGACTGTTCGGCGCCTCGCAGCGCCGCTTCCTGATCGGCCGGATGTCGCGGGGCGACGGGTCCCGCAACGGCTCGTTCTGGTGGCTCGTGGTGGCCGAACTCGCGTTCATGGGGCTCGCCTCGGGTGTCGCCGCGGCGCTCGCCCGCACGGCCACCCCGGTGTCCGAGGAGCAGGCCGGCTCGCTCGCCCGCACCCCGGCCGAGATCCTCACGGGCGACCCCCTGCCCCCGTGGCCCGAGTGGACCCACTACTTCACCGAGTGGAAGCCCGACCTCATCTGGCTGCTCGCGTGCGGTTTCGGCATCTTCTTCTACCTCGCCGGGGTGCACCGGTTGCGGAAGCGCGGCGATCGTTGGCCCGTGTACCGCACGGTGCTCTGGGTCTGCGGCCTGCTGCTGCTCGCCTACATCACCAACGGCGGCGTGAACGTCTACGAGCAGTACCTGTTCTCGGCGCACATGCTCGCGCACATGGTGCTCACGATGGCGGTGCCGGTGCTGCTCGTGCCGGGCGCCCCGGTGACGCTCGCGGCACGCGCCATCCGTGCCCGAAAAGACGGCAGCCGCGGCGGTCGCGAGTGGATCCTGCTCGCCGTGCACTCGAGGTTCGCCGGGTTCATCGCGAACCCGATCGTCGCCGCGCTGCTCTTCGTCGGCTCGCTCTGGGTCTTCTACTACTCGCCGCTCTTCCGCTGGACGATGCTCGACCACATCGGGCACGAGTGGATGATCGTGCACTTCCTCATCACGGGCTACCTGTTTGTGCAGTCGCTCATCGGCATCGACCCGGTGCCGTACCGCCTGCCGTACCCGTTCCGGCTGCTCCTGCTGCTCGGCACGATGGCGTTCCACGCGTTCTTCGGCCTGACGATCATGTCGAGCACGAGCCTGCTGCTCGCCGACTGGTACGGCGCGATGGGCTGGGGCACCGACGCGCTCATCGACCAGCAGCTCGGCGGCGGCATCGCGTGGTCGATCGGCGAGATCCCGACGGTGGCACTCGCGATCACGGTCGCGGTGCAGTGGGCGCGCAGCGACGAGAAGGAGTCGAAGCGGCGCGACCGGCACGCCGACCGCACGGGCGACGCCGAACTCGAGGCCTACAACGCCCGGCTCGCCGCGATCGCCGAGCACGACGCGTAGCCGCCGTGATCGCCCGCGCTACTTGAGCTGGATGGCGATGTTGCCGTCGGGCTTGATCGTCGCCGAGAGCGCGAGCGTGAAGGTGCGGTCTTCTTCGAGGGTGTAGTGGTGGCCGTCGAAGAGCGACTGCACGTCGACCGAGATGTGGGCGACGCCCTCGGTCGGCGGCATGTCGAACGACGTCTCGCCGGGCGTGAGGGTCACCTGCGGCATGCTGAGGATGCTCCAGACCGGGTCGCTGACCACACGGTCGTCGATCTCGATGCCGAAGGGGCACTCCGCCGGCTGCAGCACGGTCTGCGCGGCGCAGTCGGTGAGGAACTTGTCGACCTGCACCTGCACGCGGTCGACGAACGCGGCGGTCGGCTGCGCGTCGACGGTGACCGCCGCGCGAGCAGAGGCGTCGGCCTGCAGGGCGACGGGCACGGCCTCGAGCAGGGTCGAGGTGTACGAGAACTCGTAGACCGCCGGCGCGATCGCGATGTACGGGGTGACCTGGGTGAAGGCGGCGAGTTCGTCGCCCGTCTTCGTCGCGCGGGCGTCGAGGGTGAGCGAACCCACGGTGAACGTGGGGTTGTGCGCGGCGGTGACGTCGATGACCGCGAGCGGGCTCACGGCGAACTCCCACCGGTTGAGCACGCCGTAGAGCGGCTCGATCGGCCGAACGACGAACGAGGACTCGACGATCGCGTCGGCGAGCCGGTAACTGGCGGTGACGGTGTGCGAGCCGTCGGGGTGCGGCTCGTCGCTCATGATGCGCACGTCTTCAGGGCCCGAGTCGACGACGCCGGTGCGCAGCATCGCGGTCGAGACGTTCGCGGGCAGGCCGAGCGCCGCGAGGTCGGCTTCGTCGAGCGCGACACCGGGGGTGGTGGATGCCTCGGCGATGTCGTCGTTCGCGATGGCGGTGAGGTAGCGCTCGACGAAGCTCGACGAGCCGTAGATCGTCAGGTTCAGCGCGCCGAGGGCGGCGAAGAAGGCGCCGACGAGCACCACGGCGAGCCCGACCCATCCGGCCACGAACAACGGCGAAACCCGCTTGCCGCGTACCCCCGAGCTGCTCACCCGCACAAGTGTACGATGCCCGCGACCGGCGAGCCGGAGGTCGGCGGCGGGGGAGGGATATCCCCAGGCCCCATCGACCGTTGCGGTGAGCCGGTTACAGTGGGATCGCCGTTCGGCGCCCGCCCCGCGGCATCCGCTCACCGATTCGAAAGCGACCCAGTGCAGAACGTGACCCTCAGCCGCGAACAGGCCGCGGTGTTCCAGGCGATCGAGGGCACGCGAGAGCATGTCTTCGTCACGGGTCGAGCGGGCACCGGCAAGTCGACCCTGCTGAACCACCTCAACTGGAACACGCAGAAGCAGATCGTGATCTGCGCGCCGACGGGCGTCGCCGCGCTGAACGTCGGCGGGCAGACGATCCACTCGCTGTTCCGGCTGCCGATCGGGGTCATCGCCGACCACGTGATCGAGCAGAACGACACGGTGCGCAAGATCTTGAACGCGATGGACACGCTCGTGATCGACGAGGTGTCGATGGTCAACGCCGATCTCATGGACGCGATGGACCGCTCGTTGCGGCAGGCCAGGCAGCGCCCGCTCGAGCCGTTCGGCGGCGCGCAGGTGGTGCTGTTCGGCGATCCGTACCAACTCGCACCCGTGCCGGGCGACGCCGACGAGCGCGCCTACTTCGCCGACACGTACGAGTCGATGTGGTTCTTCGATGCGAAGGTGTGGCGCGAGGCGGGGCTGCGCATCTTCGAGCTCGGCGAGATCCACCGCCAGCACGACGACGAGTTCAAGCACATGCTGAACGCCGTGCGGCATGGCATGGTCACGGCCGAGATCGCGGGCGTGCTCAACAGCGTCGGCGCTCGTCGGCCGCTGCCCGAGCAGGGTGCGATCACGCTCGCGACCCGCAACGACACGGTCAACCGCATCAACCGCACGCAGCTGCACCGGCTGCCGGGGCAGTCGCAGGCCAACGAGGCCGAGGTGAACGGCGATTTCGGGGGCCGGGCCTTTCCCGCCGACGAGAACCTCGAGCTGAAGATCGGCGCGCAGGTGATGTTCCTGCGCAACGACACCGCGATCGGCCCCGACGGCCAGCGCTGGGTGAACGGCACGATCGGCACGGTCACCTCCCTCGATCGCGCCGTGCGCGTCGACGTCGACGGCGAAGAGCACGAGGTCGAGCAGGTCACATGGGAGAAGTACAAGTACACCTGGGACCCGACGCGCAAGAAGCTCGAGAAGCAGATCGTCGCCGAGTTCACGCAGTTCCCGTTGAAACTGGCGTGGGCGGTTACGATCCACAAGTCGCAGGGCGCGAGCTACGACACGGCCATCGTCGACCTCGGCCAGCGGGTGTTCAGCCCCGGCCAGACCTACGTCGCGCTGAGCCGGCTGACCTCGCTCGAGGGGCTCTACCTCGAGCGGCCGCTGCGACCGAGCGACATCATCGTCGACCGCAACGTCGAACGCTTCATGTCGGGGGCCGACCGCGAGATCGGCGCACCGCAGAACGCGCCGCAGGATGCGACGCAGGATGCGACGCAGAGCGCGCCGCGGGGCTGACGCGGGCCCGGCCCTCTCGACAGGTTACAATTTCACCGGACACACGGCTGAGGGGAGCACGGTGGCTGGCACGACCAAGGTCACACGGCAGCGCGGCATCCTCGCCGCCGCGCTCGTCGGCGTACTCGCGCTCGCGGGCTGCACCGGCGGCGGCGTCGACCCGCTGGCCGCGCTCGATCCCGTTCACACGGCCCTGGGCGACGAGCTCTCCGGCCAGTTGGAGGCGGTGCTCGACCAGGCCGTGACCCTGAGCGGTTCGAGCGGCGGCATCGCCGGCGTCTGGGCGCCGTGGGCGGGGGAGTGGATCGGGGCGTCGGGCGTCACCGGGTTCGGCGAGAAGCCGGCGCGGGTCACCGCCGACACCGAGTTCCGTCTGGGTCCGATCACGACCGAGGTGACGTGCACCGTGCTGCTGCGTCTCGTCGATGAGGGCAAGGTGCAGCTCGACGACGAGGTCGCCTCGTACGTCGACTGGGTGCCGGGTATCGACGGCATCACGCTCGGCCAGCTCTGCGCGCACACCTCGGGCATCGCCGACTACTACCCCGGCCTGCGCCCGCATTTCGTCTCGAACCCCGAGCGCGTGTGGCCGCCCAACGAACTCGTGTCGGGTGGCCTCGCGATGGCCCGCACCGCGGCGCCCGGCGAGCAGTGGTCGTACTCGCGCACCGGTGTGCTGCTGCTGTCGATGGCCCTCGAGCGCCGCACCGGCCGCTCGTGGAACGACCTCGCAGAGCAGTACGTCTTCGCCCCCCTCGGCCTCGAGCACACCTCGCTGCCGGCGCCGGATGACACGAAGCTCTCCGGCGGCCTGGGCGCGTACTCCGCCGCGATCGCGCAAGACGGCACGGCCGATTGCGCCGTGATGCGAGACGACACCTCGCAGTCGAGCTCGATCGGCGGGGCTGCGGCCGGTGCGGTGTCGAGTCTCGACGACGCGCGCCGGCTCAGCGTGGCCTTCGCGACCGGCGCCCTGCTGAAAGAGGCGACCGCTCGCACCCAGTGGACCACGATCGCGCCCGGCGGAGACGCTCCGGCCTGGCAGAGCTGGGGCCTCGGTGGCGCCGAGTTCGGCCCGATGCGCGGTCTCGCCGGGGAGTCCACCGGGTCGTTGACGGCGGCCTTCACCGACCCGAAGAGCGGACTCACGGTGGTCGTCGCGCTCAACAACTCCACGTCGGGCGGCGACTTCGCTCGCGAGACGGCCTTCGCGCTCGCGTCGCTCGCGTCGAAGGCGAAGGCGGCGGCCGAGCACGAGCAGCCGATGGTCGAGCTGCCGTGGTCGTTCGAGCAGGCGACGACGAAGATGGCCGAGCTGGCGAAGTGCCCGACTCCCGATCCCGCGGCCGCACCTGCACCCGAGGCCGAACCGACTCCCGAGGGGGAGCCCGCAACCGAGGGCTGAGGCCCGGCCGCGGCATCCGCTCGGCTGATCGGTTCGATCCCGACAGGTGAGGATCTTTCGTGACAGCACTAGGCTTGCCCTCGTTCGCATTCCGATGACGAACGAGGGAGTTGAGCCGTATGTGCCGTTGGCTTGCCTACGCGGGAGAACCGCTCCAAGCATCACTCGTGATCCTCGACGCACAGCATTCGCTCGTCGCGCAGTCGCTCGATTCGCCGCTCGGCGCCGAGACCGTCAACGGCGACGGCTTCGGCTTCGGCTGGTATCCCGTCGGGTCGACCGAGGGCAGCCTGCCGTCGATCTTCCACAGCGTCGAACCGGCCTGGAACGACGAGAACCTGCGCGAGATCACCGACGCGGTCGAGAGCCCGCTGTTCTTCAGCCACGTGCGCGCCGCCGCCGGTCCGCCGATCCAGCGCACGAACTGCCATCCGTTCCGCTACCTGAACTGGTTGTTCATGCACAACGGGGCGATCCACGGCTTCCGTGAGATGAAGCGCGACCTCACCCTCGCCGTCGACCCCGAGCTGTACCCGTACATCCTCGGCACGACCGACTCCGAGGTGCTGTTCCACCTCGCGCTCACCTTCGGCCTGCGGGACGACCCGGTCGCGGGCATGACTCGTGCCGTGCAGTTCGTCGAGGAGACCGGCCGCAGGCATGACATCGAGTACCCGATGCAGGGCACGGTCGCGCTCGCCGACGGCGCGACGATCTGGGCCTTCCGGTACTCGTCGCGGGGGCGGTCGCGTTCGCTGTTCCACTCCGTCGACATCCCCACGCTGCAAGAGATGTATCCGGATGTCCCGCGGTTGCAGCTCTTCGGCGAGCGGGCGCGGGTCGTGGTCTCCGAACCGCTGAACAACCTGCCGGGTGCCTTCGTCGAGGTGCCCGAGTCCTCCGTCGCGATCCTCGGGCGAGACGGCTACCGGTACGAGCCGTTCATGGCCGGCGCAGTGCCGGCCTGACCGCGACGTTCGAACGCCGACGGCAGAGCGGGGGGCTCGGATGAAGAAGTGGTCGGTCGTCGCGATCCTCGGTGCGGCGCAGTTCGTGATGGTGCTCGACGGCACCGTCATGAACGTGTCGATCTCGACGGTCGTCGCAGACCTCGACACGACGGTCACCGCGATGCAGGCGGCGATCACGTTCTACACCCTCACGATGGCGTCACTCATGCTGCTCGGGGCGAAGCTCGGCGACGTGTGGGGGCGGCGCCGCGCGTTCGTGATCGGTTCGTGCATCTACGCCCTCGGGTCGCTCATGACCGCGCTGAGCCCCAACGTGCTGGTGCTCTTCCTCGGCTGGTCGGTCATCGAGGGCGTCGGCGCCGTGCTCGTGATCCCGGCGGTCGCGGCGCTCATCGCCGACAACTACGAGGGCAACGACCGCATCACGGCGTTCGCGGTCATCGGCGCGGTGTCGGGCGCCGCGGTCGCCGCCGGGCCGCTCATCGGCGGGTTCCTCACGACCTACGCGAGTTGGCGTTACGTGTTCGTCGGCGAGGTCGTCATCATGTTCTTCGTCGTGCTGTTCACGCGCGTCATCCACGATCGCACTGCACGGCAGGCCGTGCGCATCGACATCTGGAGCGTGCTGCTCTCGGCAGTCGGGCTCGTGTTCGTCGTGCTCGGCATGCTGCAGAGCAAGACCTGGGGCTGGATCACGCCGCTGCACTCGCCCGAGATCGGCGGCGTCGAGATCGCGCCGCTCGGCATCTCGCTCTGCGCGTGGCTGATCGTCGCGGGCGCCGGGTTGCTCGCGCTCTTCGTGCGCCGTCAACGTCATCTCTCCGCCGCCGGCCGCCAGCCGCTCGTCGACGTCGCGCTGTTCGGCATCACCCGGCTGCGCAGCGGACTCACGGTGCTCGGCGCGCAGTACGCGATCACGGCCGGCCTCTTCTTCATGGTGCCCGTGTACCTGCAGATGACGCTCGGCCTCGACGCGCTCGAGACGGGCCTCAAGATCTTCCCGCTGTCGATCTCGCTCATCCTGTTCTCGATCGTCGGCACGCGCCTGTCGCGGCTGTGGTCGCCCCGGCGCATCGTGCGCGTCGGACAGGTCGCGCTCGTGCTGAGCTCGATCCTGCTGCTCGCCTCGGTCGACCTCGAACTGCAGAGCTTCGCCTTCGGCCTCGGCATGTTCGTCGCCGGCGCGGCTCTCGGTCTGCTCGCCTCGCAGCTCGGCAACGTCAACATGTCGAGCGTCGGCGAGGCGCAGACGAGCGAGGTCGGGGGCCTGCAGGGCGTGTTCCAGAACCTCGGCTCCTCACTCGGCACCGCACTCATCGGTTCGGTGCTGATCGGCGCGCTCGCGTCGAGCTTCGCCCTCGGCGTCTCGTCGAGCGAGCTCTCGGCAGAGACGAAGGCGCTCGTCGTCGAGCAGACCGAGTCCGGTGTCGCGATCCTGCCGGCGGCCGACGTCGCCGGCATCGCCGAAGAGGCGGGGCTCGACACGGCCGAGAGCGCAGAGCTCACCCGCATCTACGCCGAATCGCAGATCTCGTCGCTGCACACGGCGTTCTTCGCGCTCACCGTGATCGCCTTCTTCGCGCTCTTCTTCTCGCGGGGCATCCCCACCGAGGTCATGGGGCGAGCAACGAAGCGAATGGATGCCCCGCGGGCGATGTGAGCCCGACGGCGACTCGAACAACCGGGGGAACGATGAACATGCAGCACGGGGCATCCATAACCGGAACGACGGGGCGAGCCGACCCGCCCGGCGCGAGCACGCTGCCCGACCCGACCGATTTCGCGGCGCGGGCCGAGTGGGGGCGCGCGGCGCGCCGCCGCTCGCCGCGGGCCGCGCACGCCGACTGGGCACCGGCGGCCGACCGACCCGACCCGATCGAGCTGCTCGAGGAGCAGGCGCAGAGCCGCGTGCCCGAACTCGTGCCGATCCGCCATGCGCGCATGATGGTCTCACCGTTCACGTTCTACCGCGGTGCGGCCCTGATCATGGCGGCCGATCTCGCGCGCACGGCGGGCTCGGGCATCACGGTGCAGATCTGCGGCGACGCGCACCTGTCGAACTTCGGGGTCTTCGGTACGCCCGAGCGCAAGCTCGCCTTCGACATCAACGATTTCGACGAGACGCTGCCCGGTCCGTGGGAGTGGGACCTCAAGCGGCTCGCGGCGAGCTTCGAGATCGCCGGCAGGCACCGCGGGTTCACCGAACCCGAGCGGCGAGCGGCGACGGTCGAGGCGGTGCGGGGCTATCGCGAGCGGACGCATCGGGCCGCCGAGTCCCGGGTGCTCGAGGCCTGGTACGACCGGCTCGACGCCGAGACGCTCACCGAGTGGGTGCAGGCGGAGCGGCAGGCCGGCCATGCCGACAAGGAGCAGGTGAAGCGCACCGAGGCGATCATCGCGAAAGCGAGAACCCGCGACAGCATGAAGGCGTTCTCGAAGCTCGTGCGCGTCGTCGACGGGCGGCTCCGCATCGCCGGGGATCCACCGCTCATCGTGCCGGTCGAAGACCTCCCGCCCGTCGGCCGCACGCACGCGGACGACGAGGAGGCCATGCGCGAACTGCTGCGCGCCTACCGCACGACGTTGCCGCTCGCGCGGCACCCGCTCGACGAGTTCACCTACGTGCACATGGCGCGCAAGGTCGTCGGCGTCGGCAGCGTCGGCACCCGTGCCTGGATCGTGCTGCTCCGTGGCCGCGACGACGAGGATCCGCTGCTGCTGCAGGCCAAGGAGGCGCAGGCGTCGGTGCTCGAGCGCTTCATCGCGCCGAGCGTGTACGACCACCACGGCGAGCGGGTCGTGCGGGGGCAGCGGATCATGCAGGCCGCGAGCGACCTGTTCCTCGGGTGGCAGCGGGTGCGGGGCGGCGACGGCGTCGAGCGCGACTTCTACCTTCGACAGCTGCACGACTGGAAGGGCGCGTTCGAGGTCGAGACCAGTGTGCCGTCGGGCGCGAAGCTCTACGCGCGGATCTGCGGCGAGACCCTCGCGCGAGCGCACGCCCGTTCGGGCGACCGCGTCGCCATCGCCGGCTACCTCGGCGACAGCGACCGCTTCGATCAGGCGATCGCCGACTTCGCGGTGGCGTACGCCGACCAGAACGAGCGCGATCACCGCGCCTTCGTCGCCGCGGTGGAGTCGGGGCGGCTCGAGGCGGCGCGCGAGGTGTGAGCGGCTCGCCTCTTCGCTCTGTCGTGCGGGCCGGGGCTGCGCTAGGTTGACGACATGAGCTTCCTCAACAGCATCTGGGACTGGTTCTGGTTCTGCTTCTGGATGTTCGCCTACGTCGCGTACCTGCTCGCCATCGTGTACGTGCTGATCGACCTCTTCCGCGATCGCTCGTTGGGCGGAGGATGGAAGGCGCTCTGGGTCGTCCTGCTCGTCTTCGTGCCGTTCCTCACCGTGCTCGTGTACCTGATCGTTCGGGGCAAGGGCATGGCCGAGCGCTCGGCCCGCAAGCAGGTCGAGTACCAGGAGTACTCCCCGGAGGAGATCCGGTCGATCTCGTTCGCGAGCCCGTCGGAGGAGATTGCGAAGGCGCAGTCGCTGCGCGAGCAGGGCGTCATCAGCGACGGCGAGTTCGAGGCGATCAAGAGCAAGGCGCTCGGCGGCACGTTCTGAGTCGGTTTCAGCCGAGCGGTTCGATCAGGGTCGGGTCGGCGGGGTCGACGGCGCGCGAATTGTTGACCCGGCGGTCGACCTCGTAGTTCGTGATCGTGGCGGCGACGCGCTCGGACTCGGCGGTCATGAGCGCGAGCATGTCGGCCTTGCCCGCTTCGTCGAGCTTCACCGGTGCGAGGTAGTCGTTCCAGGCGTCGCGGTCGAGGAACACGGGCATGCGGTCGTGCACCTCGCCCGAGGCATCCCGAGCCTCTCGCGTGATGATCGACGTCGAGACCTGCCAGTCGTCGCCGACCTTTCGCACCGTGTAGATGCCGGCGGCGGCCAGCAGCGGCTCGTCGCCGTGCAGGAACCAGGCCTGCTTGCTGCCGGGCTCGCCCGTCCACTCGTAGTAGCCGCGCATCGGCACGAGGCAGCGGGATGAAGCGAACGCGCCCTTCCACAGTCCGTTGGTCGCGACGGTCTCGATGCGCGTGTTGAACTGGGGGCGCTTCGACTCCTTCATGAACGAGGGGTGGAAGTTCCACACTGCAGGGTCGACCGAACGCCGCACCTCGCCCGTCTCGTTGTTCTTGCGCTCGCGCACGATCGGCACGACCTCGGTCGGCGCGATCGAGAACTGGGGCCGCCAGTCGCGGTAGTCGCCTCCCTCGGCGACGAACTCCTGGATCAGCTCGTCGATCTTGGCGTCGTTCGCGAATCGTCCGCACATGCTTCCAGTCTGCACCCGGCCGCCGACACCGGCCAGCCGATGCTGGTCGGTGAACGGCGCCGCCGACCCGGGGCCGAGGGGCCGCCGAAGGGGCCGCCGGGCCGGCGAAGGGGTCTCACCGGCCCGGCCATCGATGACCTGCGCGGGTAGGGTCGCGGTCGCATCGATGGCGCTCGCGAAGGCGAGCGCGTCATTCAGGGACGAAGAGCGGCTCGCCCCCTCCTTCTCTTCATCCGACCAACACGCTCGGTGGAGAGGAGGCTGCGAACCCGAATCGCAGTCGCCGCCGAACGTGGTGGTGCGTCGAGGCTACCATCCGAACCACCCCCATTGTGGGGGTGGGCGCGCGGGTGGAATCTTCAGCGCAGTTGCGCGAAGGCTTCGGCGCTGGCCGTCGGGCCGACGACGAGGACGGTGTCGCCGGCGTGCAGGACCGTGGTGTTGTCGGCGTTCCGCCAGGCCTCGTCGGCGTGCTGGTAGGCGGCGATGGTGATGCCGTGGCTGGCGCGGATTCCGGTGTCGCCCAGGTGCTTGCCGTGCAGAAGCGAGGGTGCGGCGGTCTTGACGAGCGCGTAGCCCGGCGCCACTTCGATGTAGTCGAGCGCAGCGCCGCGAACGAGGTGGGCAACACGCCGCCCCATGTCCTTCTCCGGGTAGATCACGTGGTGCACGCCGAGCTGCTCGAGGATGAGGCCGTGGCGGTCGTCGACCGCCTTCGCCCAGATGACGGGGATCTTCATGCTCAGCAGCACCGAGCAGGTGAGGATCGAAGCGGACACGTCGCCGCCGATGGCGACGACGACACGGTCGAACTCGTCGATCGCGAGCTGGCGGAGCGCCTCCTCCCTGGTGGAGTCCGCGCGCACCACCTGCGTGAGTTGTCCGTTCATGGTTTGAACAAGATCTTCTTCGAGATCGATGCCGAGCACGTCGGTGCCGCCGGCCATGAGCTCGATGGCGAGGGCGCTGCCGAAGCGGCCGAGGCCGATGACGGCGACGGAGTCGGCCTCGGCGATGCGGCGCGAGGTGTCGCCGCCGAAGAACGGGAACTTAACCAATGGCGGGCCTTTCCTTGGGGAATTCGTAGAGTACGCGCCGTTCGCGCAACGCGATGGCGCTGCCGAGCGTGAGCGGGCCGAGCCGTCCGAGGAACATGAGCAGTACCAGTACCACCTTCGCCGCGTCAGGGAGGTCCGCGGTGATGCCGGTCGACAAGCCGACCGTGCCGAATGCGGAGACGGCTTCGAAGAGCACCCGGTCGAGGTCGAGACCGGTCAGCAACAGCAGGATGGCGGTGCCGGTGACGACCGCGCCGACGGCGATGAGCACGACGGTGATGGCCTGCCGATGCACCGCGCGCGAGAGTCGCTTGCCGAAGATGTTGACCGAGCCTTCGCCGCGGAGCTCGGTCAGCATGATGAAGTAGAGCACCGCGAACGTGGTCACCTTGATGCCGCCCGCGGTGCCGGCCGGCCCGCCGCCGATGAACATCAGCACGTCCATGCCGAGCCAGCTCGCGTCGTGCATCCCGCCGATGTCGATGGAATTGAACCCGGCGGTGCGGGTCTGCACGGACTGGAAGAACCCCGCGAGCACGCGAGCACCAGGGTCGAGAGCACCGAGTGTGTCGGGGTTGTTCCACTCGATGAGCGTGATGTAGGCCGTGCCTGCGACGAGCAGCACCGCGGTGCCCCACAGAACGAGCTTCGTGTTCATCGACCAGTGCAGCGGTCGGGTGAACTCTTTGCGCAGCTGCATGATGACCGGGAAACCGAGCCCGCCGAGGATGATCGACACCGAGATCGGGAGGCAGATGAACGGGTCGGCGACGAATCCCATGAGGTTGTCGGTGTAGAGGGCGAAGCCGGCGTTGTTGAACGAGGACACCGCGAGGAATCCGGCATGCCAGGCCGCCTCGCCGAGGCCGTACCCGTAGCCGACCATGAATCGCACGCCGAGGAGCACGAAGACGCCGAGTTCGATGAACACGGTGATCTTCAGGATGCCGCGGACCAGGCCACGGACGTCGGCGAAGCCGACCGCCTTCGCCTCAGCGGCAGTGTTGAGCCGCGAGCGGACCGACAGCTTGCGGGCGAGGATGAGGCCGATGAGTGAGGCGAAGATCATGA
Source organism: Agromyces sp. NPDC055520 (assembly GCF_053619715.1). NCBI lineage: Bacteria > Bacillati > Actinomycetota > Actinomycetes > Micrococcales > Microbacteriaceae > Agromyces > Agromyces sp. NPDC055520. The sequence goes on from NZ_JBSHJY010000026.1 coordinate 18,656, forward strand.
TGCCGAGTCCGCCGAGTTGGATCAGCAGCATGATGACCACCTGCCCGAACGGAGTCCAGTAGGTCGGTGTGTCGACAACGGTCAGTCCGGTGACGCAGACCGCCGACGTCGCTGTGAACAGTGCGTCGACGAAGGAGGCGCCGCCGGGGCCGGCCTTCGAGATCGGCAGCATGAGCAGCGCGGTGCCGACCAGCACAGCAACAGCGAAACCCGCGACGACCGTCTGGGCCGGATGCAGCCGGATCGGCACGAGTCGGCGCCGTTGCCGTCTCGCGGTTGCGGCTGCGCGAATGGTCACCGGGAAACTGTAGCCCGTGCAAGGGCGGAGCGCAGGGGGCGGCGCCATTTCATCTGCTGTGTACAGCGAAGTTCCGGAGCGGATCACATATGGAGCCGATGACGGGAATCGAACCCGCGCTATCTGCTTGGGAAGCAGAAGTTCTGCCATTGAACTACATCGGCACGAAGCATCCGCCGGCCTGAAAATCTGGCTGCAGAGGCATCGTCAGTCATCCTAGCAAGTGCGTTGCTACGCTGGCAGCGTGCTGCTCTCAGATCGTGACATCCGGGCCGAACTCGACGCGAACCGCATCGGACTCGACCCGTACGAACCGGGCATGATGCAGCCCTCGTCGATCGATGTGCGTCTCGATCGGTACTTCCGGCTGTTCGACAACCACAAGTACCCCTTCATCGACCCGGCCGAAGACCAGCCCGAGCTCACCCACCTCATCGAGGTGCGGCCCGACGAGGCGTTCATCCTGCACCCGGGCGAGTTCGTGCTCGCCTCGACCTACGAGGCCGTGACCCTGCCCGACGACGTCGCCGCGCGCCTTGAGGGCAAGAGCTCGCTCGGTCGCCTGGGCCTGCTCACGCACTCGACGGCCGGGTTCATCGACCCGGGCTTCACCGGCCACGTCACGCTCGAACTCTCGAACGTCGCGACACTGCCGATCAAGCTCTGGCCGGGCATGAAGATCGGGCAGATGTGCTTCTTCCGCCTGTCGTCGCCGAGCGAGCGGCCCTACGGGTCTGCTGAGTACAGCTCGCGGTACCAGGGGCAGCGTGGGCCGACGGCGTCGCGCTCATTTCAGAGCTTTCACCGCACGGATGTCGGGGGTACTGACGCGGGGGCTGTGGGGGACTGAGGTCTCAAACCGCCGGTGGACCGGTGGTTTTCTTGTTTCAGCGGGTCATGCGCACGTGTCTGAACCTTCCAGATAATGGTCACTAATCAGGCCACTAACTCATATAATGGGTAAGACGCTTACCATTACCTCGGGAGATCCTCATGGCTTCCAACCTTCCCGCCGTGATCCTCAGGTCCGCCCGCGAGATCGGCCAGGACTTCGCCGGCTGGCGCAAGATTCTGGGGCTCACCGCCGCGCAGGTCGCAGACCGGGCCGACGTCACTCGAGGCACCCTTCGCAAGCTCGAGCATGGTGATCCGAGTGTGAGCTTCCATGTGGTGCTGCGCGTGGCGCGCGCCCTCGGCATTCTCGACACGCTCACGGCAGCGCTGGATCCACTCGACACCGACCTCGGCCGAGCCCGAGCGGGCCAGCTCGAGCGGAAGCGCGTCCGATGACGCGCTACGGCGCGCTCGAAGTCCATGTCGAACTCGACGGCGCAACAGCGCTGGTCGGCCGCGCGCAATTCCATCGCAGCCGCGGCAACCTCACCTCCACGACCTTTCAGTACGACCCGGCATACCTCGAGCACACGAGGGCCTATCAGCTCGATCCCGCATTCCCCCTCGTCTCCGGCACCCAGCAGACGCCCGGTCTCCCGGGTGCGTTCGCGGACTCAGCGCCGGACCGTTGGGGTCGCAACCTCATCAAGAAGCGCGAGCGCACCCTCGCCCGCCATGAGTCGCGGAGACCACGCGATTTCGACGACGCGGACTACCTGGCCGGCGTCAGCGACATCACCCGCCAAGGCGCGCTCAGATATCGGTCCGGTGAAGACCCGACAGCCCCGTTCCTCGACCCGGGCCACGGTGTGCCGCGGATGGTCCGACTGCCCGAGCTCATGCGGGCGGCGGATGCGGCAGCAAGTGACAATGACGATGACTTCGAGGCGGTGAAGCTACTTCTCGCCGCAGGGACCGGCTCGCTCGGCGGAGCCAGGCCGAAGGCCGCGGTGCTCGATGAGAACGATCGTCAACTGATCGCGAAGTTCCCGCACCTCGAGGACGCTTGGGACGTCATGGCCTGGGAGGCGACGGCGCTCGATCTCGCGGCCGCTGCCGGTGTTCGGGTCGCGCGCCATCGTCTCGTACGAGTCGATAGCCGACATGTGCTGCTACTCGAGCGGTTCGACCGCGACGACAACGACCACCGCATCGGCTATGCCAGCGCGATGACGATGCTCGAGCATCGCGACGGCGAACATGCCGACTACGTCGACATCGCCGATGGTCTCGCAGAGATCAGTGCTCGAGCGACGGATGACGCGCACGAACTCTTTCGGAGGGTCGCGGTCAGCGTCGGGCTGAACAACACCGACGACCACCTCCGTAACCACGGCTTCCTCCGCGCTCGAGGAGGTTGGACGTTGAGCCCGGCCTTCGATGTGAACCCGAACCCCGACCCAGAGCTGCGCCAGACCACGATCGCCGGCGCCGACCTGCCCGTCGACGAAGGAGACGGGCTGATCGAACTCGCCCGCGCGTGTCGGTTACCCCCGGTCGAGGCACGGGCCGTACTCGCCGAGGTAGCTGACGCGCTCGCCGCATGGCGCGAGGTCGCGACCGGGAACGACGTGCCGCAGTCGCAACTCGGGCGCTTCGGGGACTCGTTCACCGCCGGGCTCCGCACTCTCCGCGAAGCCTGAGGTCCGCTGCTCAGCGAGAACGGCCACTGTGCGGCTGCCGAAGGAGTACGTCGCCGAGCACACCCACTTGGCGTACGCGTCGACTGCCTACGGGATGCAGGGCGCAACTGTATGCGAGTCCAACACGATCCTCGGCGATGCAATGGATGCGGCGGGCGTCTATGTGGGCATGACCCGCGGACGAAACTCCAACCGCCTGCAGGTTGTCGCGGCTGACCGGGATGACGCGCGGGAGCAGTTCGTATTCGCACTGGAACGCGATCACGCCGATCGCGGACTCGCGAACCCGGCGGCCGCTCCGCGAGAGTCCGTGCGCGGCCTCGCGGCCGGCACGGACAAGCGACGTCGCGAAGCTCGCCTGCCGGACGGGACCCGTTTCGGTCGGAACTTCACAACTGGGAGCACGCCGGAAGTCGGCCTGCGCCGACGAGGTGCATCTCCGTGCTGACTAGCACGCGGTAGATGGCGTCTTCCTACACAGTTCGATACTCTGACGCTGATCGCCGCTCGCGCGCGGTAGATGCGCGGCTGGGTCGGGAAATGGATGCCTAGCGGGCGACCGCACTCCTGCGGCTCATGACGCGAACGACGACCATGAAGATCGCGATCGCGATCGCCGTCGCGGAGAGCGTCCAGAAGTACGCGGTCTCGTTCTCGCCCGGGCGGTAGAGTTCGCCGATCATGCCCGCACCCGCGGTACCGATCGCGACCGCGAGGTAGTGGAGTGAGAGCGTCTGCGCTTGGAAGCTCTTGGGCGCGATCGAGGTGGCCATCGACATGCCCGCGGGCGAGACGACCATGTCCGACGCACCGAAGATGAACACGACGGTCGCGAGCACGATGAGTGGAGTGAGCGAAGACGAGCCGGATGCCGCGGCAAGCAGCCCGAGGCCGATCGCGCAGAACGCGAACGCGCCGGCGTACTTGCTACTCAGAGCCGGCTGGCGCTCACCGAGGCGACCCCAGATGGTTGCGAGGATGGGCGCGACGACGATCGTGCAGAGTGGCGCGATGCCGAGGATCGTCGAGGGCGGGAGCTCGATGCCGAAGACGAAGCGGTCGGTGTTCTCCTCGGAGTAGATCGCGACCGTCGTGTAGAGCTGCTGGTAGAGGGCGCAGAAGATGAGCGTCGCGACGAAGAAGGGCAGGTAGCGGCGGATGCCGGCGCGTTCCTCGTGGCTCACGCGGTCGCTCACGAAGAAGCGCGTGAAGAAGACGAGCGCGAGGATGACGCTCGGCACGAGCACGATGAGCGCGGGGTTGACGCCGACGACGGTGGCACCCACGAGCGCGAGCACGATCGCCATGACGATCGCGACGACGAGGGTGGTCGATCGGGCGGCGCTCCCGCTCGGCGCCGGCGCGATCGCGGCGATGCCTTTGCGGAACGGACGGTATATGGCGAGGCCGATGAGCAGCGCGACGGCCGTGATGCCGAAGCCGATGCGGAACCCGACCGTCGACTGGAAGACGCCCGAAAGGGTGATGCCGAGCAGCGCGCCCGTCGCGGTCGCGAGGTAATAGACGGTGAACGCCGCATCCCGCTTCGGTTCCTCGTCGGCGACCGCGGCGTCGACGAGCGTCCCCTCACTCACCCACATCGCGGCCGTGCCGAACGCGATGCCCACGAGTCCCGCGATGAGTCCCGGTGCGCCCGGGATCAACGCGAGGAGCACGTAGCCCACGAAGGCGACGACTGCTCCGAGCCGGAGCGTGCGCTCGGCGCCGAGGAGACGGTCGGCGACCCAGCCCGTGAAGACCGTCGCGAGGAAGACGCTGCCGCCGTACGCCGACGACACCGCGATCGCGAGGCTCGTCGGCAGCCCGAGCCCCCCGTCGCCGACCGCGAAGTACACGTAGAACACGAGGACTGTCTGGGTGCCCCAGAAGGCGAAGCTCTCGAAGACCCCGATGATCGAGACGGGCCACACCTTGACGGGCAGGCCGAGGATCGTCCGGTGCGGCTGCTGCGGGGCTTCGACACCTGTGTCGGTCACGGCCATGGTCACTCCAATGTGATGGGGATGCTGTCGGGACAACTCAAGTAGAGCCGATGAGTCAACTCTCTGAACACACGTCGTAAGATTGAAGCCTCCGTTCGAACGTTTGGCTAGCTGACATGTTTGATGCCCTGCAGGAGACGATCGATCGCCTCTCGATCGCCCTCACGCGATCTGTCGTGCTCGACGACGCCGCCTTCCACCTTCTTGCATCCAGCCCGCACTTCGGCGACGTCGATCCCGCGCGACTCAGGACGCTGGTCGATCGCGAGCCGGACGCCCGCCAGCGTGAGCACCTCGGCGCCCTCCGACTCAACACGCGCCACGCGCCGACCATGGTCGAGCCGCACGTGGAGTCGGGCTTCGTGAACCCGCGCATATGCGTGCCGATCCGTTCCCGCGTCGAGGTGCTCGGCTACCTGTGGGTCACGGTCACCGGGCCCCTGCTTCCTCCCGACTGCTACGCGATCGCCGACGCCGTCGAGACCCTCGAGCACATGTTGCACAACATGTTCGAGTCGATCAGCTCGGTCAACGACGAGATCCAGTCGCAGACCATCATGCTCCTCGCCGACGATCAGCCGACGCGCGAGTCGGCGGCTCTCGAGCTCAAGGACCTCGGTATGTTCAACCGATCGAACTGGTTCGTCGCGCTCGTCCTCAATCTCCCCGTGCAGTGGACGGCATGGTCCGGCCCATCGCCGCGGCGCACGATCTTCGAAGCGCTCTGGCGGGCGATGGCCGCGCCCACGATCGACTCCTACGCGTTCGCGCCGTCCACGCCCGACACCATCATCATCGTCGGCTACCGCAACCGCCCGCCGCGGGACTCGCTCGACACGATCTGCGGCAACATCGTGCGTGAGCTCAAAGACCCAGGACTCGCGGATGCCGCGAGGGTGGGCGTCGGCAGTGCAGTATCCGCCCTCGCTGACGTGTGGCGCTCCTTCGACCAGGCGAGCGTCGCGGCCGGCCTTGCCCGGCGTACGGGACACGCCGCGATCCACTGGGCGGATGCCGCAATGCCGGCCGCCATCAGCGCCATGCTCTCGACTCCCCCGCCCCACCTACTGCCACCGCTGTTCGCGGCTCTCGAGGCAGCTCCCGCCGACGTGCTCGAGCTGCTCGAGACGTATTTCGACGCCGGCGGGAGCGTCGCCGAGATCTCGGCGCGGCTCAACGTGCATCGCGGCACCGTCTACTACCGGCTCCGCGGACTCGCCGACACCTACGGCATCGACCTCGACGACGGCGACACGCGCTTCGCCCTCAACGCCTGGATCCAGCTCCGTCGTCGCGGGTGAGCCAGACGAGCAGCTCGCGCTCCTCGGGGCGTAGCCAGTGGCCGGCATCCGGCGCGATCGACAGTCGCGCGCCGCGGATGACTGCCTGGTAGGCGACACCGTGCGAGAGCGGCACGAGCACGTCGGCCGCGCCGTATGCGAGCAAGGTCGGCACCGCGATCGACGCGAGATCGAACCCCCACGGGCGCTTGAAGATCGCCAGGTCGTCGTTCACCCAGCCCTCAACTCCCGCGGTCGTCCACTCCTCGTGCTCGACCGCCTCCTCGTGCTGCACGGCCGCGTCGCCCAGGATCGCGCGATCGCGCGCCGGGAGCTGCGACATCCACGCGCTCAGATCGCCCTCACCGCGACCGAGCCGATCGATGAAGGCGCGCAGCTCCGCCTCGCCGCCCGACGCAGCGTCGATCTCCTCGACGGTCGCGGCGAGCATGCCCGCCCTCGAGTCGAACCCCGGCTCCTGCGCGGGGCCGATGCCGACGCAGACGCAGAGCCGCGTGACGCGATCGGGAGCGAGCGCGGCGGTCGCGGCCGCGAACGGTCCCCCGCCCGACGTGCCCATCGTTGCAAACATGTCGACGCCGAACGCGTCGGCCGCGCGCCGCGCCCACTCGACGCCGTCGGCGATGGCGTACCCGGCTCGCGCGGTCGAGCCGCCGTAGCCCGGGCGGTCGTAGCTGATGACCCGGATGCCGAGCTCGCCCGGCGCATCCCAGCCGCCGGGGATCGCCGCTCCCGTGCTCGGCGTGCCATGGTGGAACACGACCGCGGGCGCGTCATCCGGCCCCCATTGGCGTACGCGGAGCGACCCGCCGTGTCCGTCGGCGACGAAGCGCTCGGCGGTCCACGGTACGGTCGACCGCGCCGCGCCGCTCACGCGACCTCCAGCACGGTCCGTGGCAGTGAGGAGAGGAAGCGTGGGCCCGTCTCCTCGAACACGATCGTGTCGACGAGCACGACGGTGCTCCACGTCTCGTAGGTCATGACCATCCCGGCCTCGATGACAGCATCGTTCTCAGAGCCGATCGTCCACGCGAACTCGCCCACCCAGTCGGCGGGTGCGACCGTGACGCCGAGCTCGTAGCCGGAGCCAGCGGGCTCGAGGCCTGCACGACGATAGTGCTCGCGGAGCTTGTCCTGAACGTTCCGCCAGGGGGTGCCGGGCACCGCGTGTTCGGCGAAGACCTCGAACGACTCGGCCTGCACGGCTGCGTTCGCGATGTCCTCCGCGGGCGCCGCGCCGAAGACGAGGGGTCGCGTCGCGCGAGCGTGGTATCCGTCGTACGCCGCCGCGGCATCCGGGTGGAAGAGGTAGCTCGCGCCGAGCGGCGTGCGGCCGCTCAAGCGGTGCAGCCCCGAGAGGGATGTGCCGGTCGCGACGGTCTCGTGCAGGGCCGCGGGCTCGCCGCCCGCGGCGACCATGCCCGACGTGTAGAGCGCCCACGCCTCGAGCTCGGTCATCTCGCGCGTCGCACCCGTCTGCAGGGCGAGGATGCCTGCGTCGCACGCCCGCTGTGCGCGCTCGATCTTCTCGACCTCGGCCGCCGACTTCTTGGCGCGCGCGGAGCGGAACGGGATCGTTGTGTCGACGACGGGGCAGCCGATGCTCTCGAGCATGCCCTCGACGACGTCGGCGACCGCGGGGCTCGGGATGCACGACCAGCGCTCGATGCCGACGGTCGCGCCTTGCCACCCCTCGCGGCGGAACTCGTGCTCGAGGAAGGCGACGTACTCGGCCAGCGTCACCTCCTCTTCGAAGGATGAGGGGAGGGGACGGATCTCGGGCACGACCGAGTTCGCAGCGACGACGTCGAGGTGGTAGCCCGCCTCGATCATGAAGTAGACGTCCTCGTTCGCGTGCACGATCGTGCACTGCGCAGGCGGCATCGAGGTCGAGGTGTGCTGCCGGTACCAGCGCGCACGGTAGCCGTGCAGCCACGCCATCGTGTCTGGGGCCGTGATGATGGCGACGTCGACGCCCGCAACGCACATGGACTCGCGCAGCACACCGAGCCGGCGGTCGTATTCGGCGGCGTCGAACGCGAGCTCGACGGGGGAACCGATGGAGTTCTCACGGGTCGGCTCGGCGAGCGATGGATGCGTCATGAGTGTCGCTTTCGTCGGAGTCAGCGCCCATTTGGCGCCTCCGTTCGATTCTTCGCCGCACCCGTCCGAGTCGTCTTGCACGCTTGTTCACTAGATGACGATGAGCATCCAACATTTGTCCAAATAGATTGTCACTCCCTTTGACGAGACTGACCGGAGTCGCCAATGGAAGGACCGAACGATGTCGACCACCACCTATCGCGCAGGAACACTCGCAGATGTGCGCAACCTGCAGCTGCTCGACGACCGAGCGATCGTCATCGAGGGCGACCGGATCGTCGCGGTCGAGCCGTGGGGCAGCGGTCAGCGGCCTGATGACTACGTCGACCTGCGCGACCATCTCGTTGCTCCAGGCCTCATCGATCTGCATACGCACCTCATCGGGAGTCTCGACCACGGCAGCTCCGCACCCTTCATCACGAAGTCGGCGTCGTGGGCGGCACTCCAAGGCGTGCGCAATGCCGCCGCGACGCTGCGGTCGGGCTTCACGACCGTTCGTGACCTCGGCACGTTCCGCGCCTTCATCGATTGCGACCTCCGCGACGCGATCGATGACGGCATCGTGCCGGGCCCCCGCATGTTCACGACGGGCGGGTACGTCACAAGTTCGACGGGCGGCGGCGAGATCACCGACCTCGTCGGCGACATCCCACTTCCGCCGGACTTCCGCATCGGCGTCGCCGATTCGGTCGATGAAGTGCGTAGAGCCGTGCGTACGTACATCCACGGTGGTGCAGACCTCATCAAGATCATCGCGACAGGCGCCGGCTTCACCGCAGGCACCGCGCCAGGAGCTCCCGAATTCAGCGAGGCGGAGATCCGGGCCGCAGTGGAGGAGGCGGCGCTCTACGGCAAGTACGTCGCGGCTCACGCGCATGGGACGCTCGGCGCGATGCGCGCGGTGCGCGCGGGTGTGCGCACCCTCGACCACGGCTCGTACATCGACGGCGACGAGATCTTCGACCTGCTCCTCGAGCGCGACACCTTCTACGTTCCGACGACGTTCGTCATCAAGTGGGTTGAGAGCCATGGCGCATCCGATTTCCCCGCCGAGGTACGGCGCAAGGTGCACGAGGGGCTTGAGATCTCGATGGAGGCGCTGCGCACAGCCGTGCGTCGAGGTGTGAGACTCGCTTACGGCACCGACGCGATCATCTTCCCGCACGGTGCGAACGCCATCCAGATGGTCGACTTCGCGGAGGCGGGTATGCCGGGCATCGAGATCCTGCGGACAGCGACCCTCAACGCAGCAGACGCGATAGGCACCGAGGAAGTCGGCGCCATCGAGCCGGGGCGCTTTGCCGACTTCATCGCGATCAAAGGCATTCGCGATGCAGATGACGTGCGCGTGTTCCAGAACGTGGATCTCGTCGTCAAAGGCGGTGCCGTCGTCGCGTAGCTGTCGACAGCGTTGAAGCAGTTCGGGCGGGGTCGCTTGTCGGACCCAAACACGATGGAGCGTCCGGCCCAGACACGTCGACCAGACGCAGACAGCGTTGATTCATGAAAAGCAGATCGTTCGTGACTACACGAACGGCAAGGGAATAAGAGGAATCATGCATCGGAAAGACGATGATTTTGACGCGGACGTTCTCGTGGTGGGGCTCGGGCCGATGGGGGCAACGAGCGCTTTGGCTCTCGCGACTTACGGCGTGAGGGTTCATGCCATCTCGCGCCAGAACTGGTTGGCAGCCACGCCCCGCGCACACATCACGAATCTCCGTGCTGCGGAAGTTCTTCGCAGCCTCGGCGTGGAGGAGGAGATCAAGCGCCAGGCGACGCCATGGGAGTCGATGGGCGACACGCTGTTCACGACCTCGCTCGTGGGACCCGAGCTTTTCCGGATGCGCACGTGGGGGACGGGTGATGATCGGTCCGGCGATTACGAGCGCTCCAGTCCCTGCACCATGCTCGACATCCCCCAGACTCTCGTCGAGCCGATACTCGTGAATGCCGCCGGCCGGCGAGGCGCCGCGATCTCGTTCAATACGGAGTATCGGGGCAGCGTCCAAGACGAATGCGGGGTCACCGTCACCCTCGTGCACCGCCTCACCGGCGAGGAGTACACCCAGCGGGTGCGTTATCTCGTGGGAGCGGACGGCGCGAAGTCGCGTGTCATGCAGGATGCGGGACTTGAGGTTCACGGCGTCCTCGCCCGCGCTGGCGCGGTCTATGCGCAGTTCCGAGGGGATCTCAGCTCGTATGTGGCTCATCGGCCCAGCGTCCTCAACTGGATTGTGAACACGGATGCCGCTGTGGGGGAGATCGGACTCGGTCTCTTGCGTGCCGTCAGCCCCTGGGACGAGTGGATCGCAGGCTGGGGGATCGACATCAGCAAGGGCGACCCGGACCTGAGTGTTGAGACCGCAACCGCGAGAATCCGCAGCTACGTAGGCGACCCGGACTTCGAGCCGGAGATCATCTCCATCAGCCCGTGGTACGTCAACGAGGCCGTCGCGCCGGTCTACTCCTCAGGGCGGATCTTCTGCGGAGGCGATGCGACGCACCGGCATCCGCCGTCGAGCGGCCTTGGTTCCAATACGTGCATCCAGGATGCGTTCAACCTCGCGTGGAAGCTCGCCTTCGTGATTCATGGTCGTGCGCAAGCGGGGCTCCTCGATTCCTATACCGCGGAACGCGCGCCCGTGGGCGCCCAGATCGTCGCGCGCGCCAACCAGTCGCGCCGTGACTATGCACCGATCCGTGAAGCCCTCGCTGGGATTGCTGGCGGCATGTCCGGGGTCGCGAAAGCCCGCGCCGCCACACCCGAGGGAGAGACCACTCGTGCAGCCCTGGAGGCAGCGATCGACCTCAAGCAATACGAGTTCAACGCGCAAGGCGTGGAGATGAACCAGCGGTATGCATCCAGCGCGATCATCGAAGACGTCGACGCCGAGCCCGAACTCTTCTTGCGCGACCGGGACTTGTATGCACAGGCGACCACACGTCCCGGGGCGAAGATTCCGCACGTGTGGCTTGTCGGTGCGGACGGTCGCCGGATCTCAACGCTCGATGTCGTCGAGGGTCCTTACCTGACGCTCCTGACCGGTCCGACAGGTTCAGCCTGGGTCGAAGCGGTTGACGAGATGTCCCATCCCGCGTTGCGTGCCATTGTCGTAGGCGGCTCGGACGCCCAGGACCTCTACCTGGAGTGGCAGCGGGTGCGGGATGTTGCTGAGTCGGGCGCCGTCCTCGTTCGCCCTGACGGAGTTGTGGCCTGGCGTGCAAAGACCGGAGTGGGGAGTGCGGCGGCCTCACGCCAGACGCTTACCGAGGTGCTCGAGGCGCTCCTGGGCAGGGCGGCGCGAGTGGTGGAGGCGCAGTGATGGCAACATTGCGTGAGGACTTGATTGCGCGCGCTGCAGGCCGGCTCCTGCTGGCGGCCCGCAATGGCGTGGCCGTCGACCCCGTTAGGGATGAACTGGGCGAGGATCTGGCGGCAGCTTACGAAGTGCAAGAGCGCGTGCTGCGAGCCTCGGAATCGCTGGGGAACCCGCGTGTGGGTCGCAAAGTGGGGCTCACGTCTGAAGCGGTGCAGCGTCAACTCGGCGTAGAGCAGCCGGACTTCGGCGTATTGCTCGCAGGAATGGATGCGACCGGCCTTGGTGAGGTGCCCTCCTCTCGGCTGATTCAGCCACGCATCGAGGCCGAGATCGCGTTCGTGCTCGGCAAGGATGTGTCCGATCCGGCTCAAGTTCTGCACGCGGTCGAGTGCGTCTGCCCCGCCCTGGAGATCGTCGACAGCCGGGTCCGGAGTTGGGACATCTCGATCGTCGATACTGTTGCGGACAACGCGTCCGGCGGGATGTTCGTGCTTGGAGAGAGTCGCCGGCCACTCGCTGACGTCGACACCGTCGCTGTGAAGATGGAGATGCTCATCGACGGCGCCGTGGTTTCGACCGGGAACGGCAGCGAATGCATGGGCGACCCGCGGAGAGCCCTCATCTGGGTAGCGCAGATCGCGCACGATCTGGGACGACCCCTCCGGAGGGGTGAGGTCATCCTCTCCGGGGCGCTAGGCCCGATGGTGCCTTTCGTGCCGGGTGCGACTGCCACCGCGCGCATCTCCTCGCTCGGCACCGTGACCGCGACTGCATCGAAGGAGTGAGATGGGAACCAAAGTAGCAATCATCGGGTCCGGCAACATCGGAACGGACCTCATGTTCAAGGTGATACGTCTGAGCGAGACCTTGGAGATGGCGGCGATGGTCGGCATCGATCCGTCTTCCGACGGGCTGGCTCGCGCGGATCGCCTCGGCATCCCCACTACCCACGAGGGGGTCCAAGGACTCATCGCGTTGGACGGCTTCGATGAGATCGAGATCGTGTTCGACGCCACGTCTGCCGGGGCACACGAACACAACGCCGCCGCCCTCGCTCCGTACGACAGGCTCCTCGTAGACCTCACTCCTGCGGCAATTGGCCCGTACGTGGTGCCGGTGGTCAACCTGGATGCGCACCTCGATGCCGGGAACATCAACATGGTCACCTGCGGGGGGCAAGCGACGATTCCCATCGTCGCCGCCGTATCCCAGCTGGCGCCGGTTCTCTACGCCGAGATCGTCGCGTCCATCGCCTCCAGATCAGCGGGCCCGGGCACACGCGCGAATATCGACGAGTTCACCGAGACCACATCCCGAGCGCTCGAAGTGGTCGGCGGCGCGGCCGTGGGTAAAGCGATCATCGTCTTGAATCCTGCGGAGCCGCCGATGATCATGCGCGACACGGTGCAGGTGATCGTCGGCCGACTCGACGAGGGCGGGCGGCAGGAGGTCGCCGTAGCAGTAAGAGCCATGGTCGACCGGGTTGCAGAGTACGTACCTGGATACCGACTCAAGCAGCCTGTGCAGTTCCTCGATGAGGGTGTCGAGCTGAATCGCCTCGTTCCCGCAGAGTCCCGAGATGGGGAATTCACACGCGTGTCGGTGTTTCTCGAGGTCGAGGGCGCGGCGATGTATCTACCGGCATACGCCGGAAATCTCGACATCATGACTTCCGCGGCAGTGAAGGCCGCCGAGAGCCTCGCGCACGCACGAGAGAAGAAGGCGGCCGTCGCATGACCAAGATCTACTTGCAGGATGTGACCCTGCGAGATGGGATGCACGCGATCCGGCATCGGATCAGGCCGGACGAGGTCTCCCGTATCGCCGGGGCGCTGGATGCCGCCGGGGTCGATGCGATCGAGGTGTCGCACGGCGACGGCCTCGCCGGGTCGTCACTGACCTACGGACCGGGAAGCAACACGGATTGGGAGTGGCTCGAGGCAGCGGCCAGCGCGATCGATCGTGCCGTGCTCACGACGCTCATCCTTCCCGGCATCGGCACCCTCCACGATCTCAAGCGCGCCTTCGATCTGGGCGTGCGCTCGGTGCGAGTGGCGACGCACTGCACCGAGGCGGATGTTTCGGCGCAGCACATCGCAACGGCGCGGGAGTGGGGCATGGACGTGTCGGGGTTCCTGATGATGTCGCACATGTCAGACGCCCCGGCTCTCGCCGCGCAGGCGAAGCTGATGGAGTCGTACGGCGCGAACTGCATCTACGTCACCGACTCGGGCGGACGTCTCACGATGGACGGCGTCCGCGAGCGTGTGCGTGCCTTCAAGGACGTACTCGATGAAGGTACTCAGATCGGCATCCACGCCCACCAGAACCTGTCGCTCGCTGTCGCGAACTCGGTTGTTGCGGTCGAACAGGGCGCGTATCGGGTGGATGCTTCGCTCGGTGGCCACGGTGCCGGCGCGGGGAACACCCCCATCGAGCCGTTCATCGCCGTCGCAAAGCTGTGCGGGTGGAAGACCGGCGCGGATCTGTTCATGTTGCAGGATGCCGCCGACGACCTGGTTCGGCCCCTGCAGGATCGCCCGGTACAGGTCGACCGCGAAACGCTCACGCTCGGCTACGCCGGCGTATACTCCAGCTTCCTCCGCCATGCGGAGCGGGCTGCGGAGACATACGGGCTCGATGCCCGCGACATCCTGGTGCGCGTCGGTGAGAGGAATCTCATCGGCGGCCAAGAGGACATGATCACTGATGTCGCCCTCGATCTTCTCGGGGCGCGTGAAAATGAGGTGCTCGCATGAGCGCAACAGTTCCCGACTACAAGACCGCTTCATTCTTCGGCCTCGAGGATCGCTGGCTCGAGACCGCCCCGGGCGAGCTGACTCACTACCACGAACTCGGCGAGGGGGCCCCGATCCTGTTCCTGCATGGGTCCGGCACCGGGGTCACGGCCGCTGCGAACTGGTGGTTGAATCTTCCCGAGCTGTCGGAGCTCGGACGGTGCATCGCGATCGACACGATCGGCTACGGGCAGAGCGTCGCCGCCGAGGGCGCCGAGTACGGCATCCGCGAATGGGTGCGCCACGCGGTCCGGGTACTCGACGCGCTCGGCATCGAGAAGACGTGGATCGTCGGCAACTCCCTTGGTGGTTGGCTCGCGCTGCAGTTCGCGATCGACTTCCCGGAACGGCTTCTGGGCGTCGTGTCGATGGGCACCGGCGGTGCCAAGCTCACGGGCGCGCTCCAGGGTCATTCCAATCCGGTACTGACGGAGGAAGGCATTCGAAAGACGCTCGAGATGTTCGTGGTCGACAAGTCCCTCGTGACCGACGAGCTCGTGTCGCTGCGGTACCAGTCTGCGCTCAACGACACCGCCTCGGCTCGCCTCGGCGAGGTCGTCGCGGCTCGGGATCGTGACCGAATCGAACTGCCTCTGGATTTCGATGTGCTCGGCGTGCTCGACATTCCGGTGCTCCTCATCCACGGGATGCAGGACGTCGTCATTCCCGTTTCACGCACATGGGAACTGCTTGACATCATTCCGAACGCGGACGCGCACATCTTCAGCCAGTGTGGTCACTGGTCGCAGGTTGAGCGCTCGCGCGAGTTCAACATGGTCGTCGGTCAGTACCTCCGCGCTCACGGCCTCGGCCAGCCGAACTGATCACGATTCCCACGCAAGGAGCACAAGGATGCCGGTAGCACTCGCGACGATGTCGCACAGCCCCCTGCTCGAATACATCGAGCCCGCGCCCGAGGTGAAGGATGCTGTGGATGCGGCCTTTGCCGCGGTGCGCGCGTTCGTCACCGAGTTCGATCCCGATGTGGTCGTCAATTTCGGTCCTGATCACTACAACGGGTTCTTCTACGAGCTGATGCCGCCCTACTGCATCGGCTACGACGCGGTCTCGATCGGCGACTACGGCAGCCAGGCCGGTCCGCTTGACGTGCCAACCGAGCTGGCCAAGCAGATGGCCGAGTACGTGCTCGGCCAGGGTGTGGACTCCGCCATCTCGCTGCGCATGGAGGTGGATCACGGCGCTGTGCAGCCGATGGAGGTCATCTACGGTGACATCGGGGCAAAGCCCGTTATCCCGGTCTTCATCAATTCCGTCGCTGCGCCGTTTGTACCGATCGGTCGTATCCGCGATCTCGGGCGCGCGATCGGCGATTTCTTCCGCGATCGCGACGAGCGTGTGCTGTTCCTCGCGTCCGGCGGGCTCTCCCACGACCCTCCTGTGCCGCGCATCGCGACGGCGACTCCCGAGCAGCGCGCGCAGTTGCTCGGCGGCGGGCGGCACCTCACGCCCGAAGCGCGCGATGCCCGCCAGCAGCGCGTTATCGCCGCCGCTCACGCGTTCGTCCGCGGCGAATCCGGCATCAAGGAGCTCGCGCCCGAATGGGATCAGGAGCTCATGCGGATCCTCGCCTCCGGCGACCTCTCGCCGCTGGACGCGTGGAGCCCGGATTGGATGACCGAGGTCGCCGGCAACAGCTCGCATGAGGTACGCACGTGGATCGCCGGATACGAAGCGCTCGCGGCATCCGGTCAGTACGCCGTGGAGTTCTCCTTCTACAAACCGATCAGGGAGTACATCGCGGGATTCGGCGTCACGTTGGCGCGTCCAGCCGCCTGATCGCTGTGACGTGGCATCAGGCGCGGCTTTCTCGCGGCGACTGAAGGCCCAGATCCTGGACCGCCGCAAACAAGCGCTCAGACCATCAAACGGTACTACCGGCACGCGAGCCCTGAGGCGACAGGGTCAGCCCACGACACAAGAGAAGGACAGACAGAGATGGTTATCGAAATCGAATGCAGCCGTGACCTGACTTTGGACGTGGTTCGAGAAGTGGCATGGAAAAGGGCGGACATTCGGCTCTCGCCGCAGGCTCTGGAGAGGATCAGCGGTCGGCGAGAGCAGTTCCTTGACTTCGTCAACGCGAACCTGGATCGGCACCTGTATGGCATCACGACGAAACACCACCTCGGCGCCAAGATCGTCATGGCGGAGCACGACCGAAATGAGTACGCAAGACGGTTGCCGGCAACACCGGCCAGCGTCGGCCCGGGGCTCCCGGAGCGTCTTGTCAGGACGATCGTCCTGGCCCGGTTGAGCGACGTACTGAACGGAACGGCCCCACTCAGGACAGACACACTCCGCAGAATGCTCGGCCTGCTAGATGGAGAGATGCCGTTCGTTCCCGAACGCGGCAGTGGTGAGCCGGGCGACATCATCCCTCTCGGCCACCTGTTTCGAGCGACTCTCAACGGGACCCTCGAGCTGGGCGAGGGAATGGCGGTGGTGAACGGATCACCAGTGGCCTCTGCGGCGCTCGCTGACGCAACCATCGCGCAAGGAGATCGGCTCCGCGCGGTCGAGGCGATCTTTGCACTGTCTGCTGAAGCGGTCCTGGCACCCCTGGGTCACTACGACCAGCTGTTAGAGACAGCGTGGCTCGACGAGCATCAGGCAACGACCGTGGCACGGTTTCGTGAGTTGCTCGAGGGCGGCGCGACGGTGCGACTGCAGTACCAAGCGCCGGTATCGTTCAGAAGCGCGCCGAGAGTGGTCGGGTGGGCGCGGAGGGTAGTCGCAGAGGCGGAAGTCGCGGCAACGTTGTCCCTGCAGGCGTCGTCCAATAACCCGATCTTCGTGGGTCCTGACCTACGTCCTCCAGTGGGGCAGATCGTCCCCAATGGCGGTTACCACAACCCTTGGGCCGCGCCGACCATGGATGCGATCGCGCGTTCGTCGGCCGACCTCGCACAACTCGCAGCGGCGCAAGTTTCTCGATTGTGCGACTTGCCTACTGGCTTGGCTGCGACGGAGCCCGAGCATGAGGTCGGTCTCCTCTACCACACTGCTTTTGGATGGGCCGAGGAAGCGCGAGCCGCCGCTCAGCCATCGTTTATCGGGCTTGGAGGGTCGCCGCAGACCGATACGGGTACACCCGATCTGTTGGCTTGGCGTCACGCGCGAGAAGCCGGCGAAGCACTGGACGTGACTCTCGCGGTACTCGCCGTCGTGGCAGCGCACACGATCACGCGTACGGACCGCCCAGTTCCTACCGCTCTTCAGTCGTTGATGGGGCAGATCCTCAGCGCCTTCCCGGTGGGAACCAGCCCGATCGACTTCGGAATCTGCCTCACCAGCGTCCGATCCCTGATTGATGACCAGACGTTCGAAGGCCTCGTGTGAACGCGCCGACTTCGTCACGCTGAACCGCCCCGCACCTTCATCGACCCGATCGCGCGAGGCGAGGCATCCGATCTCGTCTGGTCACGAGTCGCCCTCCTGGAGCTCGAAAGGTCACCGGAGAGCGCGGAGGTATCGGCGACGGGCGATCAGCTGAGCGATGCGAAGGAGCGGGTAGAGCGCTCGCCACGGTTGCTGCGGCGCCGGGCGCGTGAGCGATCGGATGGTGAGGAACACGTCCTCGCCGACGCGGTGGACGATGAATGCTTCCTCGCCCGCGACGGGGTGGCCTGGAAGCGTTCGGTACGAGAACCCCACGCGTGATTCGGTCGCGACGACCGTCGCCACTTGGACGGGCTCGTGGATGGTGATCCCGGCCACTCGAGTTGTGATCGTGACCTCCGTGCCGGGTGAGACCGGTCGCGAGTCGGCAACAAAGAACCCGCTGCGGGTCTTCACCTTCCAACGAAGGACATCGCGTGCGACGCGTTCCCAGACCTCGCCGCCGCCGACCCGGGTCGATACCTCGGAGCGACGATACGGACGGTGCCCTCGCCGTCACGGCTGAACGAGTGCTCGTGATGGAACGACCGGAACGGACCGTGGGTCTGCTCGTCGACGAACCGGGTGGGTCGCTCGAGGGCGGTGATCTGCGAGGTCATCGTGAACCAGATCCCGAAATGCCTCGCACGCCAGGTCACGGTCTCGCCGAGTCCGATCGACCCGCCGGTTACACCGCCGATCGCGCGCTCATCGGAGTGCGCCATCGACGCCAGGTGCTCGTCGATGCTCAAGGACACGTCGAACAGCTGCTCGACCGGAACTGCCGTTCGAGTGACGATCGCAAAGGAACTGACCACGCATCGATCCTCTCAGGCGCGTCGCTTCCGACCCGCCATGGGAACGGCGATCGAGATCGTTGCTCAGACGCGTCCGATGGCGCGGGATCATGCGGACCTCCGCACGCTCGAGCGCTCGGTAGACGCGGAGAAGCAGGCAGCGGCGATACCCTGCCGATGTGCGCGCGTTCGAGGTCGATGAGCGGGATTCATCCTGGGAGGATCTCAGTGCCCGATTCCGGCTCTATCTCTTCGATGGACCCGGGAACGCGGTGACCACGCTCGACTTCGTCGACGCCCAGATCCACGATGTACTCGAGGCGGCGGCATTGGCGGGCAAGGACGGGAAGCTGTGGTCGATCGCGCTCGTCGTCGAGAAAGCGGACCTGGGTCGCGGGTTGGTCTGGCTCTCCGGAATGGACTACAACAGCACGCCGACGACCGCGGCGGAGTGGCGAATGCGCGCGACCATGCAGAACCGATACCTCATGGCCAAGTCGGCGCGGGGAGAGCCTCCGCTGCTCCCTGATGGACGACGCGTGATTCGAGTCCTTCCCGACCACGGCCACCGGTGGCCGCTGTGGGAGAGCTTCACTGACCAGTACTCGATGAAGCCGTCCGACTATGGCATGTCGCACACGCTCGCCGACGGCCTTTGCGCGTGGTACGACGACTGGGAGCGTGGTGGCATCGACTGGGAACCCGACAACACCTGGCTCGAAGAAGGCCGGCGCCTCGTCGTGCTCATGCGCCAAGAGGTGGGAGCCTTCGCCGAAGTCCGACCGGAGTTCGATCGCTGAAATCACCTGGCCTGCACGAGCAGCCCGAAGCGACCCGTCGCGCCAGACGCACGGTCGGCGATAATGTCAGCGTGGAGTCCGATGGCCGCGGCCGAGTTGCGACACCGGCAGCACCTACTTGGCGAAGCGGTTCAAGGATGTCGTCGGCGTCACGCCGAAGCGGCTGGCACGCAGCTACCGCTTCACCGCCATGGTGTTGGCGATCGACGTCGCCGCACCTGTCGACTGGGGCGAGGTCGCCGCCGGCTCTGGCCCCTTCCGGCGGATTGAATTCTCACAAGCGCGACCGCTCACGACACACGAGACTTGGACTCCGAACAGAGGAGGAACCCATGGGCAAGCTAGTCATGAATGCGTCGGTCTCGGTGGACGGCTTCATCGCGGCTGAGAACGACGATCCCGGCCCGCTGTTCGAGTGGCTGGTCAGCGGTGACGTGCCACTCGATGACAGCGGCGTGCTGAACGTGTCGCAGGCGTCATACGACCACATCCGGCCCTACTGGGACGAGATCGCGGTGACGATCGCCGGGCGCCACGTCTTCGACCTCACGGACGGCTGGGACGGAACGCCGCCGAGCGGGGTCGATCATGTCGTCGTCGTGACGCACCGGCCGGCGCCCGAGGGCTGGGACTCCACGGCGCCGTTTCGCTTCGTCGACGGCATCGAGGCGGCAGTGAGCACGGCGAAGGAGCTCGCGGGTGACCGCACGGTCGAGGTCGCGGCCGGCGACGTCGGCGGCCAGATGCTCGCCGCGGGCCTGGTCGACGAGGTGCGCATGGATGTCGCACCCGTCGTGCTCGGGTCCGGCAAGCGCTACTTCGGCTCCGTCGACTCGCAGCACCTGCTGGAAGACCCGGACGTCGTCGTTCAGGGCAGCCGGGTGCTGCACCTGCGCTATCAGGTGCGCCGTTCGGTTACCGGCTAGCGGGTGCGTCGATGGGCCGGTATCGCATGGCGACCGCCCCTGACCGGAACTCGTTGCGGTCGACGAGTTCGAGCTCGATGCGCTCGCGCAGACCGGCGAGCAACGTCGGCCCGTGCCCGGCGAGTACGGGCTGCACGACGAACTCGTACTCGTCGATCAGTCCCAGATCCGCCAGCGCCAGCGGGAGTGTCACGCCGCCCACCCACAGGCCCTCGCCCGCCTCCTGCTTGAGCCGCTCAACCGCCGGCCCCACGTCGCCACCCACCAGCTCGGCATTCCAATCGGCCCCGCTCAGCGTGCTCGACACGACGTACTTCTTCGCCCGGTCGATGGCTTCGGCGAACGGGATCTCCCACTCGCTCATCCAGCCGGGCCATGTGCCCGTGGCCGGCTTCCGCCACGCCGACTCCATCATCTCGTAGGTCACCCGGCCGAAGAGGAGGGCATCGGCTCGCTCCATCTCAGCGGTCCAGAAGCGCATCGACTCCTCGTCGGGGGGCAGCCCCGCCTCGTGATGGCAGCAGCCGTCGAGCGTGACGTTGATCGAGTATCGAAGTGGTCTCATCGCGTTGCTCTCCTTTGATGCGCGCCGTGCATGCATGATGCGCGCCCTGCATGCACCGGACCGGTACTGAGACGACCGCTGGCGCCGTTTCGCATGGGCGCCCCGAACGCACCCACTGTAACGCCGTGATGCGAATCGGGCCGCAGACCGAGCGCGCCCCACTCAGCTCTCGAGGCGTTCATGGCCGCTGAGAAGTTCGCAGCAAACTCTCGGACTGCCTGACGCGGTCGGGCCTATGCTGATGCCACAGCCTGGGTCGTGAGGGTCCGGGGTGTCGACGAAGACGCCGGCAGACTCGTTGACCCCACGTACCGGGGCAGACTTCAGCTACCGGCTCGGCGATCTCGCCGCGGAGTACCCACCGGCACGCCGGCCAGAGCATTGCCGCCTGCGCCTGTCGCGCCGAGCGCCCGCTCGTCGGCGAGCACGAACTCCATCACCGCGTCGAGCGTCGCGTCGGCGCGCAGCACGCGGTTGTGCCCGAGCCCCTCGGTCGCAAGCAGTCGCGCCTGCGACGCGTTCGCCTCGAGCAGCCGCTCGGACTCGGTGAACGGCACGCGCCGGTCGCCGCGGTCGTGCACGAGCAGCAGCGGCATGGCATCGGGCAGCGGATGCCGCACCGCCGAGTAGCGCTCGAACGGGTCGGGCCTCCCGGAGAAGACGCGATCGGCGAACCGTGCCGCGAGGGCGTCGCGGGTGACCGCGTCGAGACCGAGCAGGTCGCCGAACCCCTCGACGAAGACCCGCGGATCGGCGGCCCCGGCGATGCCGACGACCCGGGTCGTCGGCACTCCGCCCTGCGCCGCCACGAGTGCCGCGAGGGAGCCGAACGAGTGGCCGACGAGCGCGTGCCACGGCCCCTCGCGGCGAGTGAGCTCGGCGATGACGTCGAGGTGGTCGACGAGGTACGTGCGGCGGCCCGGCGAGTCTCCGTTCGCCGGCGCGTCGAAGGCGAGTACACGGAATCCCTCGCTGCGGAGCTCCCTCACGAGCGGCCCGAACACACTCGCGCGCGATTGCCACCCGTGCGCGAGCAGCACCGAGCGCTCGCCGGCGCCCCACTCGTAGGTGACGACGTCGACGCCCGTACCGCGGATGCCGGGGATGCGCACGGTGCCGCGTCGGGCCGATCGGTGCGTCGCGAGGTCGGTCGCGGCGACCGGCGTGCGCCGGCCGACCCGCATGAAGAGCGGCAGGGCGAGGGCGGCGCCGAGCTCTGGGGAGACGCGCGCTGCCGTACGCACTCCGGTGGCGATGGCGGATGCTGCTGCTGACACGGGTCTCTCCTCGAACAGGGTCAAATCAACAATACGAACGTTCGTACTGATAATTTACAGACGATCGTGCGTACAATCAAGGCATGATCGAAACCGACGGTCGGCGGCTGAGGGGCGAGGCTTCGCGACGCCACGTGCTCGACTACGCCGTCGATCTCGCCTCGATCGAGGGGCTCGACGGCCTCACGATCGGGCGTCTCGCCGAGGCCGCCCACGTCAGCAAGAGCGGCATCGCGAGCCTGTTCGGCACGAAGGAGCGCCTGCAGCTCGCCGCCGTCGAAGCGGCCCGGCTACGTTTCGTCGAGAGCGTCATCGAACCGGCACGGGTCGAGCCCCGAGGCATCCGTCGTGTCGTCGCCCTGCTCGACGGCTGGCTCGCCTACTCTCGCGGGCGTGTCTTCACGGGTGGATGCTTCTTCGCCGCGACGACCTCGGAATTCGACGCCAAGCCGGGGCCCGTGCGCGACGCGCTCGCCGCCGGCCTGGCCGGATGGAACGGCTACATCGCGGCTTCGTTCAGCTACGCGATCGTGCAGGGTGAGGTCGGCGCGGGGGAGGATCCGCAGCAGTTCGCCTTCGAGGCGACCGCGCTGCTCGACGCCGCGAACATGCGGTCGCTGCTCGGCGGTTCGAACCAGCCGTATGTGCTGGCGCGCCGTGCGCTCGTCGCACGGCTTCGGGCCGCCGGAGCCGACGACGCGCTGCTCGCCCGGCTCGCGGACGTCGACGACCTCGCCGCCTGACTCAGCTCTCGATCACGAGCGCCAGCGAGGTGTCGCCGCACGGCACGACGAGCTGTGCGCCGGGTAGGCGCACGGCGTCCACCCGGGGCGAACCCGCACCATCGTTCACCCAGGCCTCTTGGCGCAGGGGCGCGAGCGCGTCGGAGAGGCCGTCGAGGCGCAGCAGCGCGCCGGTCGCGCGCCGCGAGTCGGTCGAGGCGACGATACGTCCCGAGGCGTTCACGAGCGTGCACGGATGCTCCGCCTCGCGGATCACCGGCAGCAGCTCCTGCTCCATGCGCGCGACGTACGCATCGGTGCCGACGAGGCCCACCATCTCGCCGGCCAGCCGCACGGGCGTCGTGATCGTGACCGTGTAGTCGTCGGTGCAGAGGTAGTCGACGTACGGGCCGGTGAGGTGGCGCGTGCCGGTGCGGGCGGGCACACGCCACCACTCGAGGCTCGTGTAGTCGCGGAACTGCTCGGCATCGGGATCGTTCACGACCTCGAGGCGGCGCACACCTCCGTCGGGGCCGGCGCGGAACGTGTTCGAGCCGCTCAACCACCAGGCGAGGTGCCAGGGGTCGACAGCGAGGAAGCCGGGCGCCGCCACGAATCCGGCGCCGGTGATGCCGGCGCTGGGATGGTCGAGTGCGGGCCGCACGAGTTCGGCGACGAACGCATCGAGCTCGTCGGAGTTCGGCGCGGGCGACCGGGCGAGCCTCGCCTCGAGCGTGTCGCGCCACCCGTCGATCAGGGCGAACACGGGATCGATCGTCGAGGCGACGCGCTGCGCGATGACGTCGACCGCGGCGGCGGCCGTGGGGGTCGCGGTCATGAGCGGGCTCCTTCCAGTGCTTCGTTGCCTGAGGATTCTGTTGCCGGTCGAGGGTCGGTCACGTATGCCTCGAGCCGCTCCTTCTCGTCGATGAGCCAGTCGACGGCCCCGGCGATGTGCTCGGTCGTCACCCGACGCGCCCCAGCCGGGTCGACATCGTGGATGGCCCGGATCACGTCGAGACGCGCCTGCCTGCTTCGTTCACGATACTGCGGTTCGCGCAGGCAGAGCCAGAGCAGCGTACCGCTCTCGGCCTGCAGGCGCAGCTCTTCGCGCACGAGTCGAGGCGATTGGCTGACCGCCGCGATCTCGAGCTGGAATCGGCCGACGGCCCGGCGGGCGCCGCCCGGCGTCGAGAGGTCGGAGCGCGCGTCGATCGCGACGAGGTTCGCGAGGTCGTCGTCGCTGGCCCGGTCGGTCGCGACCTCGGCGGCCATGCCGGCGATCGCGGCGTAGTGCAGTGAGATGTCGCGCAGTTCGATGCGGCTGAGTGCACGCAGTCGGCCGTCGATCACGCGCACCGAGGCATCCCGATCATGGGTCACGAAGCTGCCGCCCTCGCGGCCGCGCTTGGTGTGCACGAGGCCCTTGTCTCGCATCGAGAGGAGCGCCTCGCGGGCGGTGACGACCGCGACGCCGAGGTTGCGGGCGAGTTCGGACTCGCTCGGCAGGCGCTCGCCGTCGCGCAGCACGCCCGCGACGATCGCGTCGGTGAGTCGCTGCTCGACGAGCTCGGCGCGCCCGGCGGCGTCGAGCGGTGAGAAGACGACCGCGCGTGTGGCGTCGGCGCGGCCGGTGGCGTGTGGCATCCGTCCTCCAGGCGTCGGTCGATGACGGTGTGACGACCGTAACACGAGGGGTTGACTTTTACATCTGGAGCCATATGATTCATTATCATCTGGCGCCAGATGATTGGCGAGCACATCGAAGGAGATGTCCATGACCACCCCGCAGCCGGCAATCCGCCTCACCGGACTCACGAAGGAATTCGGCGCGGTGACCGCTGTCGACCACGTCGACCTCGAGATCGCCCCCGGCGAGTTCTTCTCGATGCTCGGCCCGTCGGGGTCGGGCAAGACCACGGTGCTTCGCCTCATCGCCGGCTTCGATCAGCCCACGAGCGGCATGATCCAGCTGTTCGGGCAGGATGTCACGAAGCGGGCGCCGTTCGACCGCGACGTCAACACCGTCTTCCAGGACTACGCGCTGTTCCCGCACATGTCGGTGCTCGAGAACGTGGCCTACGGGCTGCGGGTGCGCGGCATCGGGAAGCGGCAGCGGAACGAGCGGGCGATGCGCGCGCTCGAGTCGGTGCGGCTCGAGCAGATGGCCGATCGAACACCCGCACAGCTCTCGGGCGGCCAGCGCCAGCGCGTCGCACTCGCGCGGGCCACCGTCGTCGAGCCGAAGGTGCTGCTGCTCGACGAGCCGCTCGGCGCGCTCGACCTCAAGCTGCGCGAGCAGATGCAGGTCGAGCTGAAGCAGATCCAGCGCGAACTCGGCATCACGTTCATCTTCGTGACGCACGACCAGGAGGAGGCGCTCACCCTCTCGGACCGCATCGCGGTGTTCAACGCCGGTCGCATCGAGCAGCTCGGCACGCCGGCCGAACTCTACGAGAGCCCCGCCTCGCGATTCGTCGCCGACTTCGTCGGAACCTCGAACCTCTTCGACGAGCAGCGCTCGATGGCACTGATCGGGCGCGAGGGGCACCACTCGCTCCGGCCCGAGAAGATGACCGTGAGCGCCACGCCCCAGAGCGGGCCCGGCGTGCACAACGCACCCGGCACCGTCGTCGAGGCGATCTACCTCGGCAGCGGCGTCCGCATCGTCATCGACCTCGATGCCGGTCTTCGCGTCAGCGTGCTCGAGCAGAACGTCCGCGGTCGTCTGCACGACGACGAGCGCGGCGACCGGGTCGTCGTCTCGTGGCACGAAGACGACGTCGTGGCGGTGCACGGCGCGCCGATCGGGGCGCAGAACCCCACGCCGACCGCGGCGGTGGGCGCCATGTTCCCCGGCACGTCCGGCTGAGACATCCATTCGTCTGTCAACCCACTGCACCACCCATCGACTTGCCCATATCTTGACGAATTCGGGCACGTCGGCAACCAGGCTTCACCAAGAGAAACAAGGAGAGAACCATGATGCGAATGCGGAATGCGCGACGAAGCGCGACCGTCGGACTCGCGATCGCCTCGGTCGCGATGCTCACGGCCTGCGGCACCTCGGGCGGCGGCGGTGGCGGCGGCGAGGCCGCGAAGGAGCTCGGCGAGATGGAAGGGCAGGTCTCGATCCTCGCCTGGCCCGGCTACGTCGAAGACGGGTCGAACGACCCCGCGGTCGACTGGGTCAGCAGCTTCGAGGAGGCGACCGGCTGCGAGGTCACCTCGAAGACCTACGGCACTTCCGACGAGGCCGTGAACCTCATGAAGTCGGGCGAGTACGACGTCATCGCCGCCTCGGGCGACGCGACGCTGCGCCTCATCGCCGCGGGCGACGTCGCCCCGGTCAACACCGACCTCATCCCGAACTACGAGGGCATCTACCCCTTCCTGAAAGACCAGGCGTGGAACTCGGTCGACGGGGTCTCGTACGGCGTGCCGCACGGGTACGGCGCCAACCTCCTCATGTACAACACGGAGACCTTCACCGAGGCTCCGACCTCGTGGGACGTCGTCTTCGACAAGGCCGATGCGAACGCCGGGCAGGTCACCGCATACGACTCGCCGATCTACATCGCCGACGCCGCGATGTACCTGATGGCGCACCAGCCCGAGCTCGGCATCGAGAACCCCTACGCGCTCGACGAGACCCAGTTCCAGGCCGCCGTCGATCTGCTGAAGGAGCAACGCGCCTCCATCGGCGAGTACTGGTCGGACTACCTGAAGGAGATCCAGGCCTTCCAGTCCGGCGACTCCGTCGTCGGCACGACGTGGCAGGTCATCCAGAACGTGCTCGAGTCGGAGGGCGCGTCGACCGCGGTCACCCTGCCCGACGAGGGCGCCACGGGATGGTCCGACACGTGGATGATCGCCTCGAACGCGAAGAGCCCGAACTGCGCCTACGCGTGGCTCGACCACATCGCGAGCCCCGAGGCGAACGCCGCGGCGACCGAGTACTTCGGCGAGGCGCCCTCGAACCAGGCGGCGTGCGATTTCCGCTCCGAGGGATCGTGCGAGGCCTACCACGCCGGTGACGAGGAGTACGCCTCGCAGATCTGGTACTGGACGACCCCGATCGCCGAGTGCGTCGACGGTCGCACCGATGTCGAGTGCGTCGACTACTCGGCCTGGACCCAGGCCTGGCAGGAGATCAAGGGCTGACACCCGAGCCGGGGGGCGGGGGCCGCGCCCCCCGGCCCCCCACCCCCGCCCGCCCCCGCAAGGACCCCCCCAGGCCCCCCCCCCGCCCCGGGGGGTATAAAACAAAGAGCCCGCCGCCGAAAGGG
>NZ_JBSHJY010000027.1:0-43848 GCF_053619715.1 Agromyces sp. NPDC055520
CGCCGAAGTCGACGATCTCGATCTCGATGCCCGCGTCGGCGGCGGCGTCTTCGAAGGCGTCCCACTGCGGGTCGGCCTTGCCCACCACGCCGATCTTGATCACGTCGTTCGCGCCGCCGGCGTCGCTGCCGGCATCGCCGGCGGCCGGCGAGGCGCACGAGGCGAGACCGAAGACGAGCGGCACCGCGGCGAGTGCGGTGATGAGCTTCGCGTTGCGCGTGGACTGGTGCTGACGTGACATGGTGGTTCCCTTTCACTTGGCTGCCGCGATCGGGTGCTGGTGGAGGCATGGCTCCGCACACTGTGGTCGACAGTGTGCGGGTGACGGTGGGGCTTCGATGCCGCGATCGCGGGTGCACCACCAACGCTAGGCGAAGATTCTTTGCCGACCTGACGCACTGGTCACAGTCCGTCACAGCTTCTGCGAAGCTAGGCTTCCAGAGACTCGGAAACTTCGAGCCAACGGGTTTCAAGATCGGCGACGGATGCTTCGAGCTCGCGCAGCTCGTCGCCGAGCGCCCCCAGACCGACGTAGTCGCCCTGGTCGTGCACCGCGAGCTTCTCGTGCTGTGCGGCGATCTGCACCGAGAGCTTCTCGAGCTTGCGATCGATCGAGGCGAGCTCCTTCTCGGCGTTGCGCTTGTCGGCACCTGAGAGCGCTGCAGGCGCCCCCGCTGCCTGCGCTGCGCCCGTGGCGGACGCGGCGGCGGCGGCGTTCGCGGTGGCCGCACCGGCTTGCTGAGCGGCAGACGTGCCCGGTGCCGGGGCGACGGGCGCCGCGGCATCCGCTGCCCTGCGAAGTTCGAGGTACTGCTCGACGCCGCGCGGCAGGTCGCGCAGGTGACCGTCGAAGATCGCGAACTGGCGATCGGTGACGCGCTCGATGAGGTAGCGGTCGTGCGAGACGACGAGCAGCGTGCCGGGCCACGAGTCGAGCAGGTCTTCGATCGCGGCGAGCATGTCGGTGTCGAGGTCGTTGGTCGGCTCGTCGAGGATGAGCACGTTCGGCTCCTGCAACAGGATGAGCAGCAGCTGCAGACGCCGCTTCTGACCGCCCGAGAGGTTCTTCACGGGCGTCGAGAGCTGCGCCGTCGTGAAGCCGAGCCGCTCGAGCAGCTGGCCGGGCGTCATCTCTTTATCGCCGACCTGGTAGCTCGAGCGCTGCTCGGCGACGACCGCCGAGACCCGCGAGTCGGCCCACTCGGTGAGTTCGTTCAGTTCTTGGCTCAGGGTCGCGATGCGCACGGTCTTGCCGCGCTTGACGCGGCCGCTCGTGGGCTCGACGGCGCCCGTCACGAGCCCGAGCAGCGTCGACTTGCCGGCGCCGTTCACGCCGAGGATGCCGGTGCGCTCGCCCGGCGCGATGCGCCATTCGACGTCGTGCAGCACGGTGCGGGTCGCCGGCTCGCCCGTGACCGGGTCGACCATCGGGAACTGCACCGTCACGTCGATGAGGTCGACGACGTCTTTGCCGAGCCGCGAGACCGCGAGCCGATCGAGCTCGACCTTGTTGCGAACGGGAGGCTCGTTCGCGATGAGCTCGTTCGCCGCGTCGATGCGGAACTTCGGCTTCGAGGTGCGCGCGGGCGGGCCGCGGCGCAGCCACGCGAGCTCTTTGCGCATGAGGTTCTGGCGCTTGGCCTCTGATGCCGCGGCCGAGCGGTCGCGCTCGACGCGCTGCAGCACGTAGGCCGCGTAGCCGCCCTCGAAGGGCTCGACGATGCCGTCGTGCACCTCCCACGTCGCGGTGCAGACCTCGTCGAGGAACCAGCGGTCGTGGGTCACGACGACGAGCGCGCCCGAGTCGGCCGGCCAGCGGCGCTTCAGGTGCCCGGCGAGCCAGGCGATGCCCTCGACGTCGAGGTGGTTCGTGGGCTCGTCGAGGAAGACGACGTCCCAGTCGCCGACGAGCAGGGCTGCGAGGCCGACTCGGCGACGCTGGCCGCCCGAGAGGCTCGCGATCTGCGCGTGCCACGGCACGTCGCCGAGCAGGCCGGCGATGACGTCGCGCACCTTCGCGTCGCCCGCCCAGACGTGCTCGTCGATGCCGCCCACGACGAACTCGGCGACGGTCTTGCCGGGGTCGACGACGTCGGCCTGGTCGAGCGTGCCGATGCGGATGCCACGGCGGTGCGTGACCCGGCCGCCGTCGGCGTCGAGCCGGCCGTCGAGGAGCTTGAGAAGCGTGGACTTGCCGTCGCCGTTTCGGCCGACGACGCCGATGCGGTCACCCTCGTCGATGCCCAGGGTGACCTCGTCGAAGACGACGCGCGTCGGGAACTCGAGGTGCAGGCGCTCGGCGCCGAGGAGATGTGCCATGTCCTTCCGAGCCTACTTGCAGTTGCTCGGGGCGGGCGGCCCGCGCGCCTCGCTCAGCCCGCGCTCGCTCAGCCCGCGCTCGCTCAGCCGGAGCTCGCTCAGCCCGCGGTTGCTCAGCCCGAGATGATGCGCGCCCCGTGCACGGCGCCGTGCACGTGCACGGCGTGCAGGCGGGCCGCCGAGAGGGCGACCTGCAGTTGCAGCGCCGTGTCGGTGTCGTCGACGAGGAACGCGACCGTCGGCCCCGACCCCGAGACGAGTGCGGCGAGCGCGCCGTGCGCCGTGCCGAGCTCGAGGATGCCGCCGAGGCCCGGCGCGAGGCTCAGCGCGGCCGCCTGCAGGTCGTTGTGCACCACTTCGGCGAGCCGGTGGGCATCGCCGGCGCGCAGGGCCTGCAGCACCGCCGCGTCGACGATCGGCGGAGTTCCGTCTGAGACGAGCCCGAGCCGGGACTCGCGTTGGCGGTCGAGCTCCTGGTAGACCGCGGGCGTCGACAGCCCGAACTCGGCGAGCGCGAGCACCCAGTGGAACGAACCGGTCGCGAGCGCCGGGCTCAGCTGGTCGCCGCGACCGGTGCCGATCGCCGTGCCACCGCTCAGCGCGAACGGCACGTCGGCGCCGAGCGTGGCGGCGAGGGCGTGCAGGTCTTCTTTCGAGAGCGCCGTGCCCCACAGCGCGTCGCACGCGACGAGGGTGGCCGCGGCATCGGCGGAGCCCCCGCCCATACCGCCCGCGATCGGCACGTTCTTGTCGATCTCGAGATGCACGCCGCCCGGCACCCCGGCCGTGCGGGCGAGCAGCTTCGCCGCCTTGATGGCGAGGTTCGAACGATCGGTCGGCAACCCCGAGGTGTCGACGCTGCCGCTGAACGAGACGCTGAACTCGTCGTCGGGCCAGGCCCGCACGTCTTCGTAGAGCGAGACGGCCTGATAGGCGGTCGCGACGTCGTGGTACCCGTCGGCCTGCACCGCGCCGACCCGCATGAAGAGGTTGATCTTGCCCGGTGCCCGAACGTGCACTGCCTCGTCGGTCGCCGCGATCGTCATGACTCCACGCTAACCGACACCCCGGCTCCCCGTGCCTGCTTCCCCACGGCACCCACGCTAGCGCGCTTCAGACCGCGCGGGCGATGCGCAGGAAGTCGGCGACGGTGAGTTGCTCGCCGCGCTCCTGCGGGTCGACGCCCGCGGCCTCGAGCACGGCCGACGCGTGGGCCGACCCGCCGCCGAGCACGGTCGACAGCGACTGCCGCAGCATCTTGCGTCGTTGCTGGAATGCGGCGTCGACGAGGGCGAACGTCGCGACCCGTTCGGCCTCGGTGCCGGGGGCATCCGCTCGCTCGAAGCCGACGAGCACGGAGTCGACGTTGGGCACCGGCCAGAAGACCATGCGCGAGACCTGGCCGGCGGTGCGCCAGTTGCCGTACCAGGCGGCCTTGACGCTCGGAGCGCCGTAGACCTTCGACCCGGGCTCGGCGGCGAGTCGGTAGCCGACCTCGGCCTGCACCATGACGATGCCCGACTGCAGTGAGTCGAAGTGCTCGAGCAGGTGCAGCAGCACCGGCACCGAGATGTTGTAGGGCAGGTTCGCGACGAGCCGAACGGGCTCGCCGGGCAGCTCGGTGACGCGCAGTGCGTCTTCGGTCACGACGGTCAGCGGCGTGCCTGGCTGCATGATGGTCGCCGTGTGCGGCAGTTGCGCTGCGAGACGCTTGTCGATCTCGACCGCGATGACGGATGCCCCGGCCTCGAGCAGCCCGAGGGTGAGCGAGCCGAGACCTGGGCCGATCTCGAGCACGGTCTCACCCGGCTGCACGCCCGCGGTCTGCACGATACGGCGTACGGTGTTGGCGTCGTGCACGAAGTTCTGTCCGAGCTTCTTCGTGGGCGTGACGTCGAGCAGCTCGGCGAGGTCGCGGATCTCGGCCGGGCCGAGCAGGCGCGGTACGGCCTCGTCGCCCTCGGCCGCGTGCCGATGCGCGTTCACTGCCCGTGCTCCCGCGACCCCGGTGCCCCCGCCACGGGCTCATCATGCCACGAGCCGTACACGTCCACGGTGTTCGACGCGAGCTGCGCGCAGAACTCGTCGAGCGGGGCATCCAGCACCTCGGCCATGAAACGCACCGTGTGCGGCACGAGATAGGGCGCATTGGGGCGGCCACGCAGCGGCATGGGCGCGAGGTACGGGGCATCCGTCTCGACGAGGATGCGGTCACGGGGCGCGACTCGCAGCGCCTCGCGCAGGTTCTCGGCGTTCTTGAACGTGACGGTGCCGGCGAACGACAGGTACCAGCCTTCGCCGGCGGCGAGCCGGGCGAGCTCTTCACCGGCCGAGAAGCAGTGGAAGACCGTGCGATCGGGCGCGCCGACCCGGCGCAGTGTCGCGACGACCTCGTCGTGCGCGTCGCGATCGTGGATCTGCAGGGCGAGCCCGTGCCGCTTCGCGATGTCGATGTGCGCCTCGAACGATCGGAACTGCGCACCCAGCCCCGCTTCGCCGGTGCGGAAGAAGTCGAGCCCGGTTTCACCGATCGCGCGCACGCGCGGGCGGGCGGCGAGCTCGTCGATCACGGCGAGCGCGTCGTCGAGCGTGCCGGCCGCCTCAAGCTCGGGCGCCTCGTTCGGGTGCAGCGCCACCGCGGCGAGGAGCCGCGGCTCGCGGTCGGCGACGTCGGCCGACCAGCGCGAGGTCGCCACATCGGTGCCGACCTGCACCGCCCCGGCGACACCGACCGCTGCCGCGCGCTCGAGGTGCTCGTGCACGTCGAGGAGCGTGTCGGGGCGCCCGGGCGGCGCCTGGTCGGACGGCTCGAGATGCGTGTGGTTGTCGTAGACCGGAACAGGCAGTGCCTCGGGCAACGGCGGGTACTCGGGCGTCACCCGCTACTCCGCGACCTCGACGCGCGGGAAGAGCGCCTCGAGCGGCTCGACGTGCGTGCCGATCGTCCACTCGTGGGCGCGGTCGATGCGCTGCTCCTGCACGGTGCCGGGGGCGCCGAGCGCGGTCCAGAGCTTCGCCGTCGCGACCGGCAGCACCGGCGAGAGCAGCACGGCGAGCGTGCCGAGGCCGTGGTACGCCGTGGCGAGCACGGTCTCGAGGCGGTCGCGCTGCGCCGGGTCCTTCGCGAGGCTCCACGGCTCCTCGATCGTGAGGTAGCCGTTGAGCGCATCGACGAGCTCCCACGCGGCGCCGATGGCGTCGTGGATCGCGAGACGATCGATGGCCTGCCACGAGGCATCCGTCGCCCGTCGTTCGACGCTGCCGATCTCGATGTCGGAGGTCGTCAGCGTGCCGGCAGCCGGCACGACGCCGTCGCAGTAGCGGTTGATCATCGCGATCACGCGCGAGGCGAGGTTGCCGAACCCGTTCGCGAGCTCGGCCTGGTAGCGCGCCGCCAGATCCTCCCACGAGAACGAGCCGTCCTGGCCGAACGCGATCGCGCGCAGGAAGTAGTAGCGGAACGCGTCCGAGCCGAAGGTCTCGGTGATCTGCTCGGGGGCGATGCCCGTGAGCTTCGACTTCGACATCTTCTCGCCGCCGACGAGGAGCCAGCCGTGGCCGAACACGCCCTTGGGCACCTCGAGCCCCGCCGCCATGAGCATGGCCGGCCAGATGACCGCGTGGAAACGCAGGATGTCTTTGCCGACGACGTGATGCGCCGGCCAACGGCGGGCGAACTCCGCCTCGTCCTGCCCGTAGCCGACCGCCGTGATGTAGTTCAGCAGCGCGTCGAACCACACGTAGACGACGTGCGACTCGTCCCACGGCACCTTCACGCCCCAGTCGAACGTCGAGCGCGAGATCGACAGGTCGGTCAGGCCCGACCGCACGAACGACAGCACCTCGTTGCGCGCCGACTCGGGCTGCACGAAATCGGGCTGCTCCTCGTAGAGGGCGAGCAGGCGCTCGGCGAAGGCCGACATGCGGAAGAAGTAGTTCTTCTCGTGCAGCAGTTCGACGGGCTTCGAGTGGATCGCGCAGACCGGCTGACCCGCGTACTCGCCGGCGCCCGGCACGAGGTCGGACTCCTGCTTGTACTCCTCGCAGCCGACGCAGTAGTAGCCCTCGTACTCGCCCGTGTAGATGTGGCCGTCGTCGTAGAGCTTCTGCAGGAACTTCTGCACGTTCGCTTCGTGCCGCTCCTCGGTGGTGCGGATGAAGTCGTCGTTGGCGATGTCGACCGTCTCGAGCAGCGGGATCCACGCCTCGGCGACGAGCTTGTCGGCCCACTGCTTCGGCGTCACGCCGTTGGCGGTCGCGGTGCGCAGGATCTTCTGGCCGTGCTCGTCGGTGCCCGTGAGCATCCAGGTGTCGTCGCCCGCCTGGCGGTGCCAGCGCGCGAGCACGTCGGCAGCGACCTCGGTGTAGGCGTGCCCGATGTGGGGCACGTCATTCACATAGAAAATGGGCGTGGTGATATAGAACGAGGAGCCGTCGGCCATCCCCCAATCCTACGGGCGAGCGGATGCCCCGGGGTTCCGGTTACGCCGGCGGCGGCGAACGCTCCCGTCGAGGATCGCCGGAGGCACCGCCTCCTCGACCTCCATGTGCTCGTGCGGGGTGAGCACGCCGAGCGTGACGTCCTGTTCCTTGATGTCGGGCTCGTGCACCCGCTGACCCGGATACCCGACGACGCGCAGGCCGAGCACGATCTTGCCAGGGGCATCCCGGCGATCGAGGGCTCGATACGCGTCGGCGACGGAATCGATCGGGAACACGTCGGCGATCGGCAGCCGTGCCCGCCGTGCGGCGACGAGGGCGGCGACTCGGCCGAGCGCGACGACATCGCCCGATGAGACCCTCACCGCCTCCTCGTCTTCGACGGCGTCCCAATCGAGCACCGTGAAGATGCGCGAGCGCGGCACACCGAGGGCGATCGCGGCCTCGGTCTCGCCGCCGAGGAAATCGAGGAACGCGGTGATCGGCCCCGATGCCACGGGTCGCACTCGCTCGGCGAGCTCTGGCCCGTAGGCCACCGGCAGCACGCCGAACTGCCGCAGGAAGTCGAAGCGCGTCTCGATGCTCGTGCCGATCACCGTGGCGCCCCGCATGCGGGCGAACTGGGCGGCGAGGCATCCGACCCCGCCGGCGGCCGCGGTGATGACCACCGTGTCGGCCGGCGACAACGCGAGCCCCTCGACGGCCGTCCACGCGGTCGTGCCGGCCACGTAGAGCGAACCGGCCACCTCCCACGTGAGTTCGGGCGGCTTCGGCAGCAACTGATGTTCGGGCACGACGACGTGGCTCGCGTGCGCCCCGCGCTCGACGAACCCCATGACCTCGTCGCCGCGCGAGAACGACGAGGCGCCGGGGCCGGTCGACACGACCACACCGGCGAGGTCGCGGCCCTGCGCCGACGGCAGGGTCACGCGCCAGCGCTCAGGGTGGTCGCCGCGGCGGATCGCGCTCTCGACCGGGTTCAGACCGGTGGCGAACACCTCGACGAGCACCTCGCCCTCGCCCGGCTCGGGCATCGGCTCCTCGACGATCTCGAGCACCTCGGGCCCGCCGTGCCTGGCGAACCTGACGACGCGGGCCAGGTCATGAGTAGGGTCGTGAGCCATCTCGCACCTCCACCGCTCTCGCGGATCCTGTGTTCTGCAGACGCTGCCCTTCCCATTGTCCGCTACCCGGGCGGATTCCGACAGTGGCGGCGGCCGGGAGCGCGGGCCGGGTGCGGGCAGCGCGGGCCGTGCGGGATCGTCAGCCGCGCTTGCGTGCCTGCAGCGCCGCTTCGTAGAGATCGCGCGTGCGGAGGCCGCTCTCGGCGGCCACGAGGGCGGCGGCGTCTTTCAATCGGGTTCCGGATGTCGCGAGCTCGAGCACCCGCTCGAGTGCTGCTTCCGGGCTCGCCTCCATCGCGCCGGCGCCGCCCACCACGATCACGATCTCGCCGCGCACCCCGCCCTCGGCCCACGCGGCGAGCTCGCCGAGCGGGC
This sequence comes from Agromyces sp. NPDC055520, assembly GCF_053619715.1. Classification (NCBI taxonomy): domain Bacteria; kingdom Bacillati; phylum Actinomycetota; class Actinomycetes; order Micrococcales; family Microbacteriaceae; genus Agromyces; species Agromyces sp. NPDC055520. The sequence continues at coordinate 8,259 of NZ_JBSHJY010000027.1, forward strand.
CGCGGCGCACCTCTTCGTACAGCTTGGTCAGCTCACGGCAGACGGCGGCGGGCCGATCCGGCCCGAACGCCTCGGCGAGCGCGGTCAGACTCGCGGCGAGCCGCGACGGGGCCTCGAAGAACAGCAGCGTGCGGCGATCGCCGGCGAGCTCGGCGAGACGCCGGCCGCGCTCCCCCGCCTTGCGCGGCAGAAACCCCTCGAAGGCGAAGCGGTCGGTCGGCAGCCCTGACACGGCGAGCGCGGTGATCACGGCCGACGGGCCCGGAATCGCGGTGACCTGCACTCCGGCCTCGGCGGCTGCGGCGACGAGCGGGAACCCGGGGTCGGAAACGGTCGGCATGCCGGCGTCGCTCAGCACGAGCAGGTCGGCGTCGCGCGCGAGCTCGACCAGCTCGGCCGCCTTCTGCCGCTCGTTGTGCTCGTGCAGGGCGATGAGCTTGGGACGGTTCTCGATGCCGAGGCCGGCGAGCAGTCGCTGGGTCACCCGGGTGTCTTCCGAGGCGATGACGGTCGCCGTCCCGAGGGCGTCGCGCAGACGGGCGGAAGCGTCGCCGAGATTACCGATGGGCGTCGCCGCGAGGATGATCATGGCCTCAAGCATGACACCTGGCGCACGGCCCGACTCGTTTAGGGTTGGCGCATGGGAGTGGAGCCGGACACCGTCGTGTCACGCGAGGAACGCGACGACGAGGCATCCGCTCATCACGAACCGGTTGCGGAGCCGCGCGGAAGCCGACTCGACGACTGGTGGGCCCGCGTGCTCGCGACTCCGCGGCGGCGGGCGCTCTGGTACTGGGGCGGCCCGATCCTCGTCACCCTCATCGCGGCGGCGCTGCGGTTCTGGAACCTCGGGCACCCGCAGGCGATCGTCTTCGACGAGACGTACTACGTGAAAGACGCGTGGACGCTGCTGCAGAACGGCTACGAGTCGAGCTGGCCCGAAGGCGCCGACGCCGACTTCGCCGCGGGCGACACCGGCATCTTCCACGAGGCCGCCGCCTACGTCGTGCACCCGCCGCTCGGCAAGTGGATGATCTCGCTCGGCATGGCCGCCTTCGGCGCCGGCGACGCGTTCTGGTGGCGCGCCTCGACGGCGCTCGCCGGCACGATCGCGGTGTTCCTCGTCACGCTCGTGGCCCGGCGGCTCTTCGCATCGACGGTCCTCGCGGTCATCGCGGGTCTGCTGTTCGCCGTCGACGGCAACGCGATCGTGATGTCGCGCGTCGCCCTGCTCGACAACTGGGTGATGCTGTTCGCCCTCATCGGATTCTGGTTCGTACTGCTCGACCGCGGCCGCTCGAGCCGCCTGCTCGACGAGCGGCTCGGCGCCGCCCGGGCCGCCGGACGCGACCCGCACTACGGGCCTGCGTTGTGGGCCCGCCCGTGGGTCGTCGCAGCGGGAATGGCATTCGGCGCCGCCACCGCGGTGAAGTGGTCGGGCCTCTGGTTCCTCGCGGCGTTCGGCCTCTACCTCGTCGTCGTCGACGCCGTCGCCCGCCGCCGCGCCGGAGTGCCGTTCTGGCTCACCGCGTCGATCTTGAAGCAGGGGCCCGTCACCTTCGTGCTGCTCGTGCCGGTCGCGGCCGTCGTGTACTTCGCGTCGTGGACGGGCTGGCTCGTGACCGACGGCGGCTACTACCGGCACTGGGCCGAAGAGGCCGGCAACGCGGCGACCGGCCTCTTCTCGTGGGTGCCCCTGGCACTGCAGAGTCTCTGGCACTACCACGAGGCCGCCTACGGCTACCACGTCGGCGTGCACAGCCCCCACCCGTGGCAGGCGAACCCGCTCACGTGGCTCGTGATGATCCGGCCGACGAACATGTACTTCGCCTCGACCGAAGACGGCTCCGGCGGGTGCGGCGCCGACACATGCTGGTCGTCGATCATCGAGCTCGGCAATCCGCTCATCTGGTGGGCGGCGGCCGCGGCCTGTTTCTACCTGATCTACCGGCTCGCGCGATATCGCGAGTGGCAGGTCGGCGCGATCCTCGTGGGGCTCGCGGCGGGTTACCTGCCGTGGCTCGCATACCTGAACCGCACGGTGTTCCAGTTCTACTCCATCGCGTTCGAACCGTTCATGGTGCTCGCGCTCGTGTTCGTGATCGGGCTCGTGCTCGGCCGGCGCGACGACCCGCACTGGCGCCGACAGCGCGGCATCGCCGTCGTGGTGATCTTCCTCGGGTTCGTGCTGGCCGTCTCGGCGTTCTTCTTCCCGCTCTGGTCGGGCATGCCGGTCACGCCGACGTTCCGGCAGCTGCACTTCTGGCTGCCGAGCTGGGGATGACGCGGGCGGCCGACGGGCGTCAGTCCCGGAGCGGCCGGAAGAACTCCCGCATCGCGGTGGCGACCGCCCTGGGCGACTGCTTGACGGTGAAGTGCCCGCCGCTCGGCAGTTGCCGCCAGTCGCGAATGTCGCGGTAGGTGCGTGCGGCGTAGCTCTGCGGGAACCCGCGTTCGCCGTACTGCACGGCCACGCCCACCGGCACCTCGACCGTCGGCATCGGCGCGGTGTCGAATCGATCGTCGAAGTACGCGCGGAACGAGGTGCCGATGCTCTGCGTCGCCCAATAGAGGGTGATCGTCGTGAGCACGTCGTCGTCGCTCCATGCGGCCCGGTACGCGTCGTCACCGCCGCTCCAGGTGCGGAACTTCTCGACGAGCCACGCGGCGAGCCCCGTGGGCGAGTCGTTCAACGCCGCGGCGAGCGTGTCGGGCTTCGTCGACTGCAGTTCGCTGTAGGCCGACTCGCCGAGCCATTTCGCATCGAGCCATTCCCGGAACCCGACCTCCTCCTCGGTGGGATCGGCGCGACGATCGGCCGAGGGGAACGCGGCGTGGGTCGCGAAGAGGCCGAGCACCGACTCCGGATGCAGCGCCGCCGTCCAATCGCTGATCCACGTGCCGACGTCTTCGCCGTAGCTCGCGTAGCGCTCGTAGCCGAGCACGTCGTGCATGAGCGCATGCCATCGTTCGGCGATCTCGTTCGCGACGAACTGCGCTTCGCCCGGAGCATCCGAGAACCCGAAACCGGGCAGCGACGGCACGACCACGTCGAAGGCGTCGCCCGGCGTGCCGCCGTGACGCACGGGGTCGACGAGGTACGGCACGATCGGCAGCATCTCGGCGAAGGTGTACGGCCAGCCGTGGCTGAGGATGATCGGCACCGGCGCCGGGTCGCGCCGCTCCGCGCGGATCCAGGCGAAGTGCACGCGGCCACCGCCGACATCGGCGGTGAACTGCGGCACCGAGTTCAGCCGGCGCTCGACCGCACGCCAGTCGAAGGCACCGCCCCAGTAGGCGAGCAGGCGTTCGAGCTCGGCGGGATCGGTGCCGGCCGACCACGGCGCCCCCGGCGTCGGCGGCGGGAGCCGGCGCCCGGCGATGCGTCGGCGCAGGTCGACGAGTACGTCGTCGGCGATGTCGACCTTGAACGGCTCCATGCGGCGACGTTACCGCCGACCGCCCCGGGAGCCCGCCGATCGAGATCGGCGCCGGCGTCGGCTACCGTTGTGCGGTGCGTCGTTTGCTGCCGGGACTCGTCGTCGCGGCTTCCGCGGCGTTCATCGCGTGGCTCGCGCACCTGGCCTTCCCCGCGGTGCCGCTCCTGACGGCCGCCGTCGCCCTCGGCATCGTCGTCGGCCAGATCCCGGCGCTCCGGCCGGCTCTCGGCGGCACCCTCGCGCCGGGCCTGCGGGTCGCCGCCCGCCGGCTGCTCCGCATCGGCATCGTGCTGCTGGGGCTGAAGCTCAGCCTCGTCGACATCGCATCGCTCGGCTGGGTCACGATCGCGACGACGGTCACCGTGGTGGTGCTCACCTTCATCGGCACGATCGGCCTCGGCCGCGCGCTCGGCCTGCCGGGCCACCAGCCGCTCCTCGTCGCGAGCGGCTTCTCGATCTGCGGGGCGTCGGCGATCGGCGCGATGGGCGCCGCGGTGCGCGCCCGCGATGAGGAGCAGGCCGTGCCGGTCGCCCTCGTCACCCTGTGCGGCACCCTCGCGATCGCGGTGCTGCCGGCCCTGTGGCATCCGCTCGGCCTCTCGAACGTGCAGTTCGGGCACTGGGTCGGTGCGAGCGTGCACGACGTCGGCCAGGTGGTCGCGACCGCGCAGATCGCCGGCACGGCGGCGCTCGCCGTCGCCGTCGTCGTCAAGCTCACCCGAGTGCTCATGCTCGCCCCGATGGTCGCGATCACCGTCGCGGTCGAGCGGCGACGGGCGGTCGAGGTCGAGGGCCCCCGTCCCGCGATCGTGCCGCTCTTCGTGGCGGGGTTCCTCGCCGCCGTGCTGCTGAACACCTTCGTGCCGCTGCCCGAGTGGGTGCTGACGGGCGCCGACACGCTGCAGACGGCGGTGCTCGCGATGGCCCTCTTCGCACTCGGCGCCTCGATCCGCCTCGGCGAGCTCGCGAGCACCGGGTGGCGGGCCCTCGTCGTCGGCCTCACCTCGTGGGTGCTCGTCGCGGGGCTCGCCTACGGCGCCGTGCTGCTCGGCTGAGCGGCGCCGCGCGCACCGTCGCCCATCACACCGCGATGACGATCTTGCCGCGCACCTCTCCCGACTCCAGCATGGCGACCGCGGAAGCCGCCTCCTCGAGCGGGAACACCCGGTCGACGACCGGACGAACCTCGCCGACGTCGATGCGTCGCGCGAGTTCGGCGAGGTCGTCGCCGCTGCGCACCGCCGCGAGCGGCCGGAGCCGCTGCGACACGAACGGCGAGATGACGGATGCCGCGGCCAGTCGCCTCATCGGCCCGAGCACCGTGCCGCCCCGGCCCGACGACAGCACGAGCGTGCCGCGCGGGGTGAGGGAGCGGCGCACGCGACCGAGCGAGTGGTCGGCGACCAGATCGAACACGACGTCGTAGCGGCCGGCGTTCGCGGTGAAGTCCTCGGCGGTGTAGTCGATCACGTGGTCGGCGCCGATCGCCCCTACATGGTCGGCCTTCGCACCGCGGCACACCCCGGTCACCTCGGCGCCGGCCGCCTTCGCGAGCTGCACGGCGAATCCGCCGACCCCGCCCGAGGCTCCGTTGACGAGCACGTGCTGCCCGCCCGCGACGCCCGCGAGGCGCAGGCCCTGCAGGGCCGTCGTGCCCGAGACCACGACGGCGGCGGCATGCACGGCGTCGACCGAAGCCGGCCGAGCTGCGACGAAACGCTCGGGCACCGCGACGAACTCGGCGAAGCCGCCCTGGTCGGACTCCGCGAAGACGGCGTCGCCGACCGCGAACCGCGTGACGGCGGAACCGACCGCGACGACCTCGCCCGCGACATCCCGGCCGATGATCGGCCGCTTCGGCCGCCGGAGGCCGTAGACGAGTCGCACCGCACGGGGTTCGCCGTGCATGAGCAGCACGTCGCCCATGCTGACGGCGACCGCCGCGACGCGGATGAGAACCTCGTCGGCCGCGGGCGTGGGCTCATCGACCTCGGCGAGCGCGAGCTCGTCGGGGCCGCCGTAGCGGTGCTGCACGACCGCCCTCATGCTGCGGCCCGCTTCGGGGACGGTGACGGCGACCATGACGACGAGGATGCCGCCGGCGACACCGCGACCACGACGCTGCCGACCTTGTGCCCGGTGTCGACGCGGCGGTGCGCCTCCGCGATGTCGTCGATGGCGACGATGCGATCGATGACCGGCACGAACTCCCCCGCTTCGATGAGTTCGACGAGCAGGGCGAGGTCCGCCGCCTTGAGCCGGATGTCGCGGAGTCCGGTGAAGGCGATCGCCGCTCTCCGCCCGCGGCTGAACCAGCGCGTGACCGGCCACTGCACCATGATCGCGGCCGACGGCACCGTGGTGAGGTAGATGCCGTGGGGCGTGAGCGCGCGTCGGACCGCGCCGAACGAGCGCTTGCCGACCGCGTCGAAGATCGCGTCGTAGGCGCCGCGCGCGTCGGCGAAGTCCTCGCTCGCGTAGTCGATCACGCGGTCGGCACCGAGCGACGCGACGAGCGGCGCGTTCGCGGTGCTGCACACGCCGACGACCGTCGCGCCGAAGTGCCTCGCGAGCTGCACCGCCGCAGAGCCCACCGTGCCGGATGCCCCGTTGACGAGCACGACTTGCCCGGGGCCCACCTCGGCGAGATCGCGGAGGAAGGGCAGCGCCGTGAGGAACCCGTCGACCGTTGCGACGGCCCCGGCCGCGTCGAGCCCGTCGGGGATGTGCGCGATCGGCGCCTCCTCGGTGATCGTCACCAGCTCGGCGTGCGCACCCATCGCCGGCGCGAGCGTGCCGAACACCCGGTCGCCCGGCGCGAATCGGGTCACGTCGTCGCCCACGCGCTCGACGACGCCAGCGAAGTCGGATCCCAGCACGGGATGCTTCGGTCTCGTGAGTCCGAAGAAGAGGCGCGCGAAGCGCGGGGTGCCGCTGCGCCCGGCGCTGTCGGACGGGCCGACCGTGCTCGATTCGACCCGCACGAGCACCTCGTTCGCGTCGATCACGGGATCGGCGGCCTGCTGCACGTGCACCACCTCGGGCGGGCCGTATCGTTCGTACACTGCGATTCTCATGATGCCGACTCCTCCGCGTCCGTTGCCGCGTCGTGTTCGGGGTACTGGAAGACATCGTCGAGCGGCACCCCGAAGATCCGCGCGAGCTGGAAGGCCATCTCGAGCGAGGGCGAGTACCGCCCCTGCTCGATGGCGATGACGGTCTGCCGGGTCACCCCGAGACGCTTCGCGAGCTCCGCCTGGGTCATTTCGCCGGCCCTGAACCGCAGCGAGCGGATCTCGTTCGTGACCCTCGTGGGCTTCACCATGCCGGCACTCCCCTGCGATAGGCGACGAGCTTCGTGATGCTCGAGACGACGGCCGAGAGCACGAAGCACACGTAGACGGTGTTCGCGATCCAGAAGCCGTCGGCGTCGAGCATCGCGAGCACGAGCGCGCCGAGAGCGCCGATCACGACGAACGAGCTGCCCACTCGCTCGCCCAGGCGGTCGATGTCCTTATCCCGGATGTCGCCACGCGTGCTCTCGCTCGGCGAGACGATCTCGACGAGGATGCGCAGGGCGATCGACGCGACGATCGCGCCGCCGATCACCCAGAGCATGGCCGGCACGTAGTCGATCTGCGCGACGGCGGTGCCGCCGAGCAGCTGGGGCAGCACGAGCGACAGGTAGACCGTGCTCCCGACGACGGCCACCACGAAGTAGACCCACGTGCCCTTCTCCTCGTACGACATGCGCGCCCTCCTAAGTAAACAATTCTTGACATTGCAAGTGTCAAGCAAAGTGGACGTGATGTCAACTATTTTTTACTTCGATGTCCGCCACTGTCACGACGCCTGCTGCAACGCAGGAACAACTGACGGCAGCTCGGCGTGTCGCAGCCGTTGAGCACGCACGATCGGCGTGTCTTCCTGCGTTCGCGTGCGCCTAGTGGCTGCCGCCGTCGACGAACTTGAGGCCGACGACGCAGCCGACGAGCCCGAACAGCAGGGCGATCTTCAGCCACGAGACATCCGTGTCGCCGGTGATCATCGCCCAGATGACGGTGAGCGCCGCGCCGATGCCGACCCACACGGCGTAGGCGGTGCCGGTGGAGATGTCGCGCATCGCCCAGGCGAGGCCGGCCATCGAGAGCGCGAGTGCGCCGAAGAAGACGACCGACGGCCAAAGCTTCGTGAAGCCCTCGGACTTGCCGAGCGCAGTTGCCCAGACGGCTTCGAGCACGCCGGACGCGATGAGGATGACCCAGGCCATGTCGTTCACTCCTATGGCCAGTCTTGTCGCGTTCCGGGTACTGGGTGCCCTCGTCCGGAGGCCGCCGATGGTCGACCTTCCAACAGGATAGCGAGCGGGACTGATCAAGCCCTGTGCACTCAAGCCCCGTGCACTCAGGCCCGGTGCACGAGCGTGAAGTGCTCGACGACGGGGAACGGCTCGTAGAACCCGTGCAGCAGCGCCCGCCAGCGCTCGTACTCGGGCGAGCCGCGGAACCCGGTCTCGTGCGCCTCGACGCTCTGCCACTGCACGAGCAGCAGGTACTCGTTCGGCGTCTCGAGCGAGCGCGAGAGCTGCAGCTCGATGAAGCCCGGCATGCCGGCGATGATCGCCTTCGCCTCGGCGAACGCCGCCTCGAAGCCGGCCTCGCGGCCGGGGATGACGGGCAGCACTGCGTGTTCGAGGATCACCAGCACACCGTAGCGGGTCGGCACCGTGCCGGGCACTCGCCGCCATGCGACATCCGTTGCCTCGCGTTACACGGCCGAGCGGCGCCGGCGGCGGCCCGCAGTAGCGTTGCCGCATGGCAGACCGCGAATACGGCTTCAAGACCCGCGCCATCCACGCGGGCAACATCCCCGATCAGGTGACGGGCGCCCGCGCGCTGCCGATCTACCAGACGAGCGCGTACGTCTTCGACGACACCGCCGACGCCGCGGCCCGCTTCGCCCTGCAGAAGTACGGCAACGTCTACTCGCGCCTTGCCAACCCGACCGTCGCAAGCTTCGAAGAGCGCGTCGCGAGCCTCGAGGGCGGCCTCGGCGCGGTCGCGACCGCGAGCGGCCTGTCGGCGCAGTACATCACCTTCGCGAGCCTCGCTGGCACAGGCGATCACATCGTCGCCTCCGCGAACCTCTACGGCGGTTCGATCACCCAATTGGATGTCACGCTCCGCCGTTTCGGCATCGAGACGACGTTCGTGCAGTCCGCCGACGCCGACGACTACGCCGCCGCGATCACCGATCGCACGAAGGCGCTCTTCGTCGAGACCGTCGCGAACCCCTCGGGCGAGATCGCCGACCTCGAGGCCCTCGCCGACGTCGCGCACGCGCACGGCATCCCCTTCATCGTCGACTCGACCATTCCCACGCCGTACCTGAACCGGCCCATCGAGTGGGGCGCCGACATCGTCACGCACTCGGCCACGAAGTTCCTCGGCGGGCACGGCACGACGCTCGGCGGCGTCGTCGTCGAGTCGGGCCGATTCGACTGGCACTCCGAGAAGTTCCCGCTCTTCGGTCAGCCCGTGCCGAGCTACGGCGGCCTGCAGTGGTCGGGCAACTTCGGCGAGTACGCCTTCCTCACCCGGCTGCGCGCCGAGCAGCTGCGCGACATCGGCCCGGCGCTCGCGCCGCACTCGGCGTTCCTGCTCGCGCAGGGCGTCGAGACGCTGCCCTACCGCATCCAGGCGCATATCGACAACGCCCGTGCCGTCGCCGAGTGGCTCGACGGCGACCCGCGCATCGAGCGCGTGCTCTGGGCGGGCCTGCCCGATCACCCGCACCACGACCGCGCCCTGAAGTACCTGCCGAAGGGCCCCGGCTCGGTGTTCAGCTTCGAGGTGAAGGGCGGTCGCACCGTCGGCCAGGCGCTCATCGAGAACGTCGACCTCGCCTCGCACCTCGCGAACATCGGCGACGCGAAGACGCTCATCATCCACCCCGCCTCGACGACGCACGCGCAGCTGAGCGAACAGCAGCTCGTCGACGCGGGCGTCCTGCCCGGGGTTGTGCGTCTGTCGGTCGGCATCGAGGATGTGGAGGACATCATCGACGACCTCGACCAGGCCCTCACGATCGCGACGGGAGCAGCACGATGAGCACCACGACCGACACGACGAGCACCACTGACACGACGGATGCCGCGGCATCCACTGCCCTCGAAACCGGCGACCTCGAGACCGTGCGCCTCGTCAACGGCCTCTCGTGCGAGCTGCCGGCGAGCTCACCGCTCGCGAAGCTGCTGAAGTCGCAGCGCACCTGGACCGGGCCCGATGCGAAGCAGCGCCTCAAGATCCTGAACGCGGCGAAGTCGGTCGCGATCGTCGGTGCCTCGCCGAAGCCGCAGCGCTCGAGCTTCTTCGTCGGCACCTACCTGCAGCAGTCGAGCGACTACCGGCTCTACTTCGTGAACCCGATGGAGACCGAGATCCTCGGCCAGCCCGCCTACGCGAGCCTCACCGACCTGCCCGAGGTGCCCGACATCGTCGTGGTGTTCCGCCGCGGCTCCGACATCCCGCAGGTGATCGACGAGGTCGTCGCCGCGGGCGCGAAGACGATCTGGGTGCAGCTGGGCATCTGGAACGAGGAGGCCGCCTACTCCGGCGAGGAGCAGGGGCTCACCGTCGTCATGGACCGCTGCATCAAGGTCGAGCACGCCCGCTTCCACGGCGGGCTGCACCTGCTCGGCTTCGACACCGGCCAGATCACGGCGCGCAAGACCGTTCGCTGAGCGACGGGCGCAGCGGCGGGGAACGACCGCTGCGCCCACGTGCTCCGTTCGCCTCAGCGCCGGGCCTTCTGCGCGTAGTTCTCGAGCTTCGTGCCGCTGACGGCGAACTTCACGAGCCGAGCCGGGCCGCCGCTGAACCACGCGCGCATCATCGCGCGGAACATGACGTCCTTCTGCGCCGTGTAGGGGTACCAATTGGGTTCGAGCTTGGTGCCGTCGGAGTCGATCACGACCGACTGCTGGTTCGTGAAGGCGCGGAGCCCGTGCACTCCCTTGTACCGGCCGATGCCCGATTCGCCGACGCCGCCGAACGGCAGGCCGGGCGCGGCCTCGGTGATCATCACGTTGTTGATCGAGACCCCGCCGCAGCGCAGCTGTCGCGCGACCCGTTCGGCGCGAGCGGCGTCGCCGCTCCAGACGCTCGCGGTCAATCCGTAGATCGACGCGTTCGCGCGCGCGACCACCTCTCGCTCGTCGGTGAACCGCAGCACCGGGATCACCGGGCCGAACGTCTCCTCGCTCGCCATGAGCGCGTCGTCGGGCAGGCCGGTGATGACCATCGGCGGAACCAGCCGGAACGGGCGCCCGGCCAATCCGGGCCGGCCCTCGATCACCGCCTTCGGATCCCAGTCGCCTCCGGTCAGCACGCTCGCGCCGCGGTCGATCGCGTCGAGCACGTGCTCGGCGACCGTGCGCACCTGGAAGTCGGTCGTCATGCAGCCGAGGTCGCCGTCGCCGTCGGCGTCGGCCCCCGGAGCGTCGACGAGTCGCAGCGACGACACGTGATCGACGAGTGCCGCGACGAATTCGTCGTGAATCCCCTCCTGCACGAAGAGCCGTTCGACCGAGGTGCACGACTGGCCGCTCGCGGCCAGCGCGCCGAAGCCCGCCCCGGCTGCCGTGCGGGCGATGTTGACGTCGTCGAAGACGATCATCGGGTCCTTCCCGCCGAGCTCGAGCTCGACCGGGATGAGCAGCTCCGACGCCTGGCGCATGATGGCACGCCCCGTTCGGGCTGACCCGGTGAACATGATCTGGTCGGGGCGCTGCGCGATCGCCTCCGCACCGGCCATGCCGTCGCCGTACACGATCTGCACCCAGTTGGGAGCGATGGCCGCCCGCTCGAACAGCGACTCCAGCAGGCCCTCGAGCGGCGTGTGCTCGCTGGGCTTGTAGACCACCGCGTTGCCGGCCGCGAGCGCATACGCGATCGGCACGATCGCCTGGAAGAAGGGGTAGTTCCACGGGGAGATGACGAGCACGACGCCGCGCGGCTGGAACCACACCCGCGACTTCTTGCCCATGAGGGTCATCGGGGTCGGCACCTTCTCGTCGGCGAGCGCCGTCGCGGCGTTCGCCTCGAGCCAGGCGATCGCATCCATCGCGCCGAAGATCTCGGACATGAGGATGTCGGAGCGCGCCTTGCCCGTCTCGGCCTGCACGCGATCGATGATCTCGTCGACGCGCACGTCGATCGCCTTCCGAAGCGCGCGCAGGTGCACCAGCCGCTCGGCGACCGACAACGCTCGGAGCGAGCGCTGTGCGTGGCGTGCCCGCTCGACGACTCCGTCGACGCCGACACCGACACCGACACCGACCTTCTCGTGCGCGGCGCTCATGATCGCTGCTCCGCTGCGCCGATGGTCGTACCGGCGAGGCTCGCCTCGTACGATGCCTCGTCGACGCGTGCGTCGTATCCGATCGCCTCGTGGATCCCCTGCCGCCGGATGTCCGACCAGTACAGCGAATGCACGACGCCCTTGATGCCGATGTTCGCCATGCGCAGCGCCCCGGCGACGGGCTCCGGGGCCCGGCGCCATCCCGTGCTCATGGCGACGACGACGCGGATCGCGAACTTCGGCAGGATCGCGCACATCGTCAGGAGCGCGAGCAGGCCCGATCGATCCCCGTCGTTCATGTACGGGAGCATCCGCGAGATCTCGGGCGCCACGCCCGACCGGGAGAACGACGGCAGCTCGGCGTCTCCCGGGATCACGACGTCGCCGAGTCGGCGCAGCCCGCGGCTCTGGGCGCGGTTCAGCGTGGTCGACACGGGGCGGGTGGTCGACACGAGGCGGGTGGTCTGAACGGTCATCGTCGTACTCATTTCTTCGCTGCCGCGAGGATCGACTCGCCGGCGCGAATCGACAGGGCGGCGATGGTCAAGGCCGGGTTGATGCCCGGCGCGGAGGGGAAGATGCTCGAGTCGGCGGCGTGGATGCGCCGGCTGCCGCGCACCGTGAAGTCGGGGTCGACTACCGATTCGGCCGGGTCGGTTCCGATCGCGAGGCCGCCCATCAGGTGCAGCCCGATGCCGGCATCACCCTCGACCAGGTCGCGAGCACCCATCGAGAGGAAGATGTTCCGGATCGCGGTCGCCCCCGCCTCCCGCCGTCGCAGGTCCTCGGCGCCCAGCCGCTTCTCGACCACGAGCCCGCCCTTGCGGTTCAGGCTGATCCGGCCCGGATTCGTGTCGCGAACGCACACCTCGATGCATCCCAGGTGGTCGTATTCGCGCATGAGCGCCAGGTGCGCGCTGCCGTACCCGGGCATCAGCAGCGCGATCGACGAGGGCCCGGCGAACACGTTCTCGAGCTTGAAGCCCTGCCGGCGGAACCCGGCGTCGGCGGATTTGTAGTTCTGCAACGGACCGGAGTGCGCGCCGACGGGTTCGTCGAAGATGCCGAAGTTCATGTACTGCGGATGCGTGAAGAAGCCGTGGCCGAGCGCGGGCAGCCGGGAGCCGAATCCCGACGCGAGCAGCAGCCGGGAGTTGCCGATCGCCCCCGCTGCGAGCACCAGCCGTTCCGCCGTCCACGTGCGTTCGCGGCGCGCGGTGCCGGGCTTGCCGACGAGGCCGTTCACCAGCACGCGGTCGGGTCGCTCGTCGACCACGCTGACCTCGACGTCGGCCATGAGCGTCGCGCCGTTCGCCTCGGCCTTGGGCAGCGCGGTGACCGCGGTCGACTGCTTGGAGTCGATGCGGCAGCCGAAGAGGCACTCGATGCACGAGTTGCCGTCGTCGAAGCGGCAGTCGGCCTGTGCGCGCTGCAGCGGCGCGTACTCGTAGCCGTTGCGGGTGAAGCCGTCGGCGAAGATCTCGGCGTTGCGGTTGCGACGCTCCTCCTCGACGGTCTGCAGGCTCACGTTGCCCTCGGCGCGGTCGTAGTACGGCGCCATCGCCTCCGCGGTGAAGAACTCGACGCCGCTGCGTGCGCGGAAGTCGTCGAGCGCGATGTCGTCGAATCGGTCCATGAGCGCCTGGTTGACGATCGACCCGCCGCCGACGACCTTCGGGCGCAGGATCGCGAGCGAGGCGTCGGCGTTCAGTTCGACGCCCCCGCCCCAGAACAGCTGCGCCGAACCGTCGACCTCGGTGCGGGGGTAGCTCGTGCGGTCGTAGCGTCCGCCCGCTTCGAGGATGAGGCAGCGCTGTCCGCCGGCGGCGAGGTCGCGGGCGAGGTTCAGGCCCGAGGTGCCGGCTCCGACGATGATCACGTCGTAGCGCTCGGCGACGCCGTCGTGTGCGGGTGCGTCCAAGCCTGCGGTCGCCTTCGGCTGCCGCCCGAGGTCGAGTGCGGATGCGGCGTGCGGTGACATGTGGGCTCCTTCGCTCCGACCCCCGACCCGAAGTGGGTCAATTGACCCACTTCGTTGTGGGACGACTGTCCCACATGGCGCCGCCGAAGGCAAGGGGCAGCGGCGAGTCGCGTGACGCCGGTCGATTCACGGCGCGAGAGCCGGGCGCTCGCAGCAGGCGCGAACCGGCCCAGCGCCGAACGGACACTGTCCGTCGTCACTGGGCCGACTCGATCGCCGGGCGTCCGGCGGGGCTCCTCTCAGCGGGTCAGCGGCCGGGCCACACCGTCTCGTCGAGGTCGGCCAGGGTTCCGGGGCTCAGGTGCTCGGTGTCCTTCTCGGTCAGGTGACCCGGGCCGAACCCGGCCATCGGGCCCGAGACCGGAAGGTTCAACCGCGAACCGGCCAGCGCGACCGTGTACGGGGTCTCCGCGGTGTCGACGGCGACGACACCGTTCCGGCTGCCGCTGATCACGATGCCGAGCTGGTGACCTGCCGGCACGACGACGTCGTTGGCAGCCAGTTCGACGGTGACCGTGTGGTTGCCCGCCCCGTCGAGGCGAGCCCAGCCGCGGGCCAGCACCTGCAGTTCGGTGCTCGCGACGCGCTTGGCGACGTCGAAGTAGCAGGCGTCGTCAGTCGCCGTCGCCGGACCCCAGCAGGTCTCCGTACCGAGCGTCTGCGCACCGTCACCGGAGGCACTGACGCGATCCATCACGCCGTAGTCGACCAGCATGACCGACACCTGCCCGACCGGGGCCGTGTGCGTGACATCGAGGTCGAGGGTGGGCGTGCCCGAGATCCTGAGGTCGTGCTTGATGGTTCCGGTGAGGAACTGCAGGCGGTTGGGATCGTCGCCGATCTTGACCGCGTTGGACTCGCTCAGCGACGTGCGGTTGATGTAACCGGCCGTGGAGCGGTCCTTCTTGCCGAGCATCATCGTGCCGTCGGCGTGCAGGTTCAGCGTCTGGGTGCGGGCAGACGAGATCGGCCAGGTGTCCGACTGCTCCCACTGGTCGGGTCCCGTCTCGACGCTCACGGCGGGCTCCCGGTCGATGCCGTTGTCGATGTCCATGAGCTCGTGGTCGAACCACCGGTGCAGGGTCTCGACCCACAGCGCGCGCTCGGAGTCGAAGGGGTCGACGTGCCCGAGACGGGTGAGCCACATCTTGCGGTCGACGCCCTGCTCGCCGAGGTCCTCCCACCACTTCGAGGCGTTCATCGTCTTGACGTTGGTGTCCTGCAGCCCGTGCACGACGAACACGCTGGCCGTGACCTTCGACACGTCGTACGAGGAGCCCTCGCGGTAGTCGCGCTCAGCCCAGAAGTCGGTGTACGCCCCCGTCTCGTCGCCGTCGTTGGCATTCATCCAGTTCAGCCGCGCCGAGCAGTCCGTCGCGATGGTCCGGTTGGAGGCGATCGACCGCGACAGGCTGCTCGGGTAGTTGAAGGACTTCACCGCGCCCTGCCAGCGGTTGTAGTCGTACCACGAGCTGATGGCGCTGATCGGCACGATCGTCTCCAGGCCCTCGACCCCGGTGGCCGCGACCCCGTTGGCCAGGGTCCCGTCGTAGGACTTGCCGATCATGCCGGTCTTGCCGTTGCTCCAGTCGGCGTCGACGACCGCGCCGTCGGCGTCGCGTGCGACTCCCGTGCCGTTCAGCCATTCGACGACGGCCTTGACCGACTCGATGTCGGAACGGCCGCCCTCATCCGTGCACCCGGTCGAACGGGCGGTGCCCGCCATGTCGACGGCGACGAACGCATAGCCGCGGGGAACGAAGTAGTTGTCGTAGTAGAGCGGGAACTTGACGAGGTCGCCGTCGGCGTCGTAGACCTTGCGCTCGGCCTCATTGCCCCGTCCGGAGCTCAGGTAGTACGGGCTCGCGTCCATGATGATCGGAACGCGGGCGTTGCCGTCGAGTTCGCGGGGGCGGATGATGTCGGTGGCGATCCGCTCGCCGACACCGTCGTCGTCGAGGTCGGGGGCGGTGACCCACACCGTCTCCCGGATCGCGTCGGCGTAGTCGTAGATCGGGGCGGTGACGTCGCCCACGAGTGTGACCGGCGGATTGTCGGTCGTCACCGCGCCGGCCGGCGCCGCCGCCGCACCGAGTGCCAGCGGCGCCGCGATGGCCACCGAGCCCGCGATCGCGAGAATTCTGGATTTCACAATGAGGTCCTTCCGTCGTGGGACGAGACTGTCCCATTTGGCGTTCTGGGCACTTCCATCGGGAGCGGCGGGAACGTCTGACGTCGACGTTCTTCGAGATCGGTGCTGACGTGCATACCGAGACCCCGACCACTCCGGTGATTTCCGGGATGTCATGTGGCAACCTACGGGGCTCGAACAGGATTGGTCAACAATCTCGATCGATCGGCCGGGTCCTATCCCGCCCGTCGCACGGCCCGCTCGCGGTCTCACAGCCGCTCGAGCGCGCGGATGAGCGCGGCCCGATCGACGCCTGCATACGCGAGGGCGCGGGGTACGGTGCCGAGGTCCGCGCGAAGGATTCCCACGAGCGCGTCGGCGACGGCGAGGCGCTCGCGCTCGGCCTCGACGCTCGACGCGCCGCGGTCGATCGCCTCGTCGATCGAGTCGATGACGACCACAGGGCCACCGACCTCGAATTGGCCGTTGCCCGGCGCCCGACCCCGCGATTCGATCGAACGATGCACGATGACTTCGAGTTCTCCGCCGACCCCGCCCGCCTCGACCTCGATCGGGTGCACGTCTGGCTCGCCGACGAGTCGTATTGGGCCATGGGCCGCTCGCGAGCCGCGCTCGAGGCAGCGGTCGCCGCTTCGCGCAACTACGGCATCTACGACGCCGAGAGCGGTGCGCAGCTCGCCTACGCCCGGGTCATCACCGACGGCGTCACCTTCGCCTGGCTGTGCGACGTGTTCGTGGATGCCGCGGCGAGAGGCCGCGGCATCGGCGTGGCGCTCATCGAGCAGATCATGGCCTCGCTCGAGCCGTTGGGGCTCCGGCGCATCGGCCTCACGACCGCCGACGCGCACGGACTCTATGAACGGTTCGGATTCCGCCCGCTCGATCGACCGGAGCAGTGGATGGCCCGGATGAGCACGATCACCGTCGAGTGACAGCTGCAACGCGACGGCTCAGGCCGCACCCGACTCGCGCTCGGCATCGCCCTCGCGGCCGACGACCGACCCTGCGTCACGCCCGTAGGCGATCATGAGGAAGGTCGTGCCGTCGGGGCGTTCGAACGTGAATTCGCGCTCGTGCAGGCGCTCGAAGCCGAGGCGGTCGTAGAGCCGCTGCGCCGCGAGCATGTCGGGCCCGGTGTTCAGCACGACGCGGTCGAGGCCGCGAATGCGCGCGAGCCGGAGCACGTGCGCGACGAGCACCTCGCCGACGCCGCGGCGTCGGGCGTGCGCCGCGACCCCGAGGAACCGGAAGTCGAGCTCACCGTCTCGCGCGAGCGGCGAGATCGTCGCGCCCGCCACGGGGGTCGAGACCGTGCCGAGCAGCTCGCCGGTCGCGGCATCCGTCGCCACCCAGACCTGGTGATCACGTGCGCGCTCGGCGACCGCGACGATGTCGGCGCGATACGCGTCGCTCAACTCGACGTCGTTCGCGTAGGCGGCTTCGGCGAGCGCGGCGACCGACCCGGCCTCGTCGGGGCGCATGAGTCGCACCCGGATGTCCGCCCGCTCCTGCAACCCGAATCGATACGCGAACACCCGCACCTCGCCGAACTCCTCATCGCGCTCGGGCAGCCGTTCGAACCCGAGACGCGCGTAGAGCCATTGCGCGCGCAGATTGCGCGCACCGGTGTCGAGCAGCAGCGCGCCGGCACCCCAGCCGAGCGCGGTCTCCAGGCTCGCCCGCATCAGGGCCTCGCCCATGCCCGCGCCTTGGGCCGCCGGGTCGACGGCGACGAGCCGCACCTCGGCCTCGTCGCCGATCGCCACGCGCGAGTACGGCGTGCCGGCCCGCAGCACGCTCGACGTGCCGAGCAGCCGGTCGCCGGCGCCGAGGCCGTCGGCGTCGTCGAGGGCGGCCGCGTCAGGGCGACGGGCGACGGCGACGAGCACGGCACCGGATGCCGCGCGCCCCGACACATCCCGTTGGAACTCGAGCCGCTCGGCGCTCACGGGCAGATGCCCGTACGGGCCGGCGGCGAACGCGGCGACGATGAGGGCGGGTTCGGCGGCGACGTCGGCGTCGCGGATCGGGCGAATGGTGAACGGGGCGCTGTCGGTCTGCATCGCCTTCCAGCCTATGGGCGGACGACGAGGCGGGCCCCGCCGTTGCGGCGGAGCCCGTCTCGTCCGGTGAGGCCGAGCGCGCGGCTCGGCCTCACGTTCTCGGCGTCAGGAGGCGAGTCCCTCCTGCCACTCGATGAGGTCGCCGATCTTCGCGATGAGCACGTCGTCCTGGACCCCGTTCGCCTTGGCTTCGGCCTGCCGCAGCGCCTTGAGCGCCGCGGCGTGGTCGCCGGCGTCGGCGCTGAGCTCTGCGCTGTCGAGCAACGCGGCCAGATCGCCGGTGAGGTGCATGTTCTTCTGCGAGACGGTCGCGAGGCCGTCGAGGATCCCATCGACCTCGCCGAAGGTCACGCAGTCTCCGCCGCCCGTCGTGAGGCCGGCCGTCCACTCGATGCCGCCGAGCACGTGGCTCAGGAACAGCGGGTCGGACCACGAGACATCCGTGTGGCCGGCCCCCTCGTACCAGGAGCGACCGCCCTCGAAGTTCTGGCACCAGGCGATCGGGTGATCCTCGCCCATCGAGCCGCCCTTGTAGGTCGACTCGTCGAGCGTGATCAAGACGTGCACGTCGTCACGAGGGTTCGTCGTGAAGTTGTACCACTCGTCGAATCGGATCCACTCGGTCGGCAGCATCGCGGTCGAAGGATGCGTCGGGCTCTCGACCCGCATCGTCGCGGTCTGCTGCGCGGGGTGGTTGCGGAAGCGGGCGCTGCCACCGGTGAGCTCGCTGTACCAGGGCACCGCGTGCATCGTGTCCGTGGCGGCGTGCAACCCGACGTAGCCGCCGCCACCGCGGATGTACTGCTGGAACGCGGCCAGTTCGGTGTCGTTCAGCAGGCGCGGCCGGGCGGGATCCATGTTGTTGGTTCCGTCGACGGGCGAGGCGAAGATGATCGTCGCGTACTTCGACAGATCGGCCGCCGTGGTGAACGGGCTGCTCTCGAGCGTGAGGGTCGGCTGCGCCGGATCCCACACGTCGACCTCGAAGCCGTTCTCCTCCCCGAGCTGGATGACCGCACGGGTGGTGTCATCGATGTGCGAGTGGCGGAAGCCGAGGGTCTTCCCGACGACGAGCACGTCGTAGTCGGCGTCGTCGGCCTGCGCCGGGGCGGCGGTGAGCCCGACAGTGAGCATGAGGCCGATGGCAGAGGCCCCGGTGATCACGCGTTGCATGCGTTGGTTCATTGGTCGTTTCTCCTCTTCGAGCTGGACCGATCCTGAGCACCTGATTGAGGTGAGTGAATATGTTGTTACTCTCCACATATCCACCGCGGTCTAGGCTACGCAAGACGCCGCCGGTTGTCAACGCATGGCGGCATCAGCTGAACGCGGGGCGTGCGCTCTCGAGCCGTCATGGGGTGCTTTTTGCTTTTCATACGCGAAATCCACGCGAGGTTCTCCGTCGCCGACCGAGCATGCCGACGCGGTTAGGCTCGACTGCGTGCCGCCGACCACGACCGATGCGCCCCGGGTCGCCCTGCTCGGGCCGGTGCTCGTGGCGGGCCGGGACGGCACGCTCGTCGAACCGCCCGGCACCCTCGCGAAGACGCTGATCGCGCTGCTCGCCGAGGCCGCCGACCAGCCCGGACGGCACGGAGTGAGCACGAACGCGATCGTGGCCGAGTTGTGGGGCGAGGCTCCGCCGCGCAACCCGCGCGCCGCTCTGCAGACCCTCGTCTCGCGTGCCCGCGGCGCCACCGCCGAGGGCCTCATCGTCTCGACGACGAGCGGGTACGCACTCGCCGACGACGATCGGCCGAGCGACCTCGCCCTGGCACGGTCGCTCGCCGCCGACGCCCGGTCGCTCCTCGAGCACGACCCGACCGGGGCCGCGAACGCGGTCGAGCTCGCCCTCGCGCTGTGGCGCGGCGAGCCCGGTGCCGACCTCGGCGACGCGTCGATCGCGACGGAGCTCGCGGAGGCCGCTGCAGCCCTCAGCGACGAACTGCACGAGGTGCGGGCCCGTGCGCGCCTCGCGACCGGCGACCCCGGGGGCGCCGTCGACGATGCGGGCCGTCTCGCCACGATTCATCCGCTGAACGAACGAGTGCAGCTCCTCCTGCTGCAGGCCCTGGCCGATGACGGGCGCCGTCAGGAGGCGCTCGAGGCCTTCGCACGATTCCGCACGCGCCTCCGCGACGAGCTCGGCGCCTCGCCCGGCGCCGAACTCGTCGCCCTCAACACCCGGCTGCTCGACGATGAGCCGAGACCCGCGAGCCGCGTGCGTCTCGGCCTCCGCGCCGAACCCAACCAACTGCTCGGCCGCGAGCACGACGTGGCGGCGATCTCGGCGCTGCTCGAGTCGGCGCGCCTGGTGACCGTGCTCGGCGCCGGCGGGCTCGGCAAGACCCGGCTCGCCCAGACGGTCGCCGCCCGCGCCGACGACCCCGTGGTGGTGGTGGTCGAGCTCGCGAGCATCCGCAGCGATGACGACGTCACGCTCGCGCTCGCCTCGACGCTCGGCATCGGCGAGCCCTCGGTGAGCACCCGCCTCGCGGATGCGGCGCCCCGACTCGACCTCGCGACCCGCGTCGTCCAGCAGCTCGCCGAGGTGCCGACCCTGCTGGTGCTCGACAACTGCGAGCACGTCATCGACGGAGCGGCCCGCTGGACCGCGACGCTCCTCGCCTCCGCTCCGCAGCTCCGCGTGCTCGCCACCAGCCGCAGCCCGCTCGCGATCACCGCAGAGCGCGTCTATCCGCTCGGCGCCCTCCAGACGGTGAATCCCGACGGGGCGCCGGGTGCCGCGGTGCAGTTGTTCCTCGACCGGGCGACCTCGGCGCGACCGGGGGTTTCACTCCCCCGCGATGCCGTCGAGCGGCTCTGCAGGCACCTCGACGGCCTCCCGCTCGCCATCGAGCTCGCGGCGGCGCGGGTGCGGTCGATGTCGGTCGAGCAGATCGAGGCACGCCTCGAACATCGCTTCGCCTTGCTCGTCTCAGGTGACCGTGCTGCGCCCGAACGGCACCGCACGCTGCAAGCGGTCATCGAATGGAGCTGGCGTCTGCTCGAACCGGCCGAACAGCGCGCACTCGCGCGGCTCTCGCTCTTCGTCGACGGGTTCGGCCTCGACGCCGCGACCCGAATGATCGGCGATGACGCCGCCGTCGCCGCGCCCGACCCCGCCGACCGCGTCGTCGATGCGCTCGTCGCGCAGTCGCTGCTCGCCGTGACCGAGCCGCCCGGTTCGACCGCCCCGCGCTATCGCATGCTCGAGACCGTGCGGGAGTTCGGCCAGCTCGAGCTCGATGCCGCCGGCGACGCCGACGACGCGCGCCGCGCGATGTTCGAGTGGGCCGTGGAGTTCGCACTCGACGGGATCGACCGCACCGCCGACCACCGCCAGATCGAGATGCTGCACGGCGTCGCGCTCGAGCAGGACAATCTGGTGTCGATCCTCCGGGCCGCGATCGCCGAGCGCGACGCGCGCGTGGCGCTCGGCGTCTTCGCTGTGCTCGCCTACTCGTGGTCGGTGCGCGGCAATCACGACGAAGTGCTGTCGTTCATCGGCGACGTGCTGGCGGCGAGCACCGGCTACACGCCCCGACCCCGATTCATCCAACTCATCGCGACCGCCTATTTCACGATGGCGGCGACCGCGCTCGTCGCCGAACACCGACAGGGGCTGGTGGCGCTCTCGCGCCTGCGCCGAATCATCCGTTCGGGGGCGACGCTCGCGCCGTGGCAGCACGGCGCCGCGGAGTTCCTCCTTGCGCTCTCGAATCTCGACGACGCCCGCTCGGCGCTCGAACGCATGACCGCATCCGGCGACGTCACCGAGGCGCTGCTCGGCGGCATCCTCTCGGCCCAGGTCGCCGAGAACGAGGGCGAGCTCGATCGCGCCGCGTCGGCCGCCCGTCGCGCCTTCGAACTCTCGGAGCGCACCGGCGAGGGCTGGGTCGGCGCCATGGCGGCGATGACGCTCGCTCAACTCGCCAGCCAGACTGCGCAGCCCTCGGAGGCGCTGCGCTGGAGCGAGGAGGCGGCGCGCCGCCTGCGGTGGTTCGGCGCGGCCCCCGACCTGCTGCAGCTCGAGTGGATCGAGGCGGTGGCGTTGCTCTCCCTCGGTCGGCTCGATGAGGCGGGGCAGCGTTTCGAGCTGATGGGCCACGGCGATCGCACCGGCGACGACCGATTCGACCTCGTCGCGATCGGCGAGCTCGGGCTCTCCGAGGTGGCGCGCGCCCGCGGCGACGTTGCGGGAGCCGTCGAGCACACCGCCGGCGCGCTCGACCGGTACACCCTGCCCGGCCGCCGGGCGTCGCCCTGGTACATCCTGTCGCTCGCGGCGTTCGTCGCCTCCGGAGTCGACGACGGCCGTGACGAGCACGAGGTCTCCGGCCTGGCACGGCAGCTGCGTGCACGCACGCTCGCCACCCACCGGGCCAGGCCGGGCTACATCGACAAGCCCGTGCTCGGCACCGCACTCGTCGGCTGGTCGAGCTGGGCGGCGACGATGCCCGAGCTCGAAGACCGGGCGCTCGAACTGCTCGCCCTCGCCGAACGCCTCTCGCCCCGGCAAGACCTGCCGTTGCTCGTACTGACGGCGCGCATCGATGCCGCCGCGCGCCGGCTCGGTGCCGCACGTGTGCGCGAGGCCCGGTCGGCTGCGGCATCCGTCACTCCGAATGCTGCGGCCGACCGGGCCTTCGAGCTCCTCTCGGAGCGGCTCCCGTAGCCGACACGGCCGCGCGTTGCACCCGCGAACCGGCTATGCCTTGCGCATGTACGCCCGCACCGTGAGCGGCGCGAAGACCGCGACGATCACGACGGCGCCGAGCAGTGAGACCGCCGCATCGGGCCCCCACGTGCCGCTGTTCACGAGGTCGCGCACGGCGGTCACGAGGTGCGAGACGGGGTTGATGTCGACGAACCACTGCAGCCAGTCGGGCATGGTGTCGGCCGGCACGAACGCGTTCGAGAGGAATGTCAGGGGAAACAGCACGATCATCGAGATCCCCTGCACGCTCGACGCCGTGCGCGCGATCACGCCGAAGAAGGCGAAGATCCAGCTGATGGCCCACGAGCAGGCGATCACGAGCAGCCCGGCCGCCACGACCGACCATGGGCCGCCCTCGGGCCGGAACCCCATGACATAGCCCATGGCGAAGGTCAGGGTGGTCGCGATGCCGTAGCGCACGGTGTCGGCGAGCAGGGCGCCCGACAGCGGGGCGATCCGCGCGATCGGCAGCGAGCGGAAGCGGTCGAACACGCCCTTGTCCATGTCCTCGCGCAATTGCACGCCGGTGACGACCGACGTCGTGATGACGGTCTGCACGAGGATGCCCGGGATGATGATCGGCAGGTAGTTCGCGACGTCGCCCGCGATCGCCCCGCCGAAGATGTACGTGAACATCAGTGTGAAGAGGATCGGCTGCACCGTCACGTCGACGAGCTGCTCGGGGGTGCGCTTGATCTTCAGCAGTCCGCGGTACGCCATGGTGAGCGTGTGCGAGACGATCTCGGCGAAGGTCACGCGGTTCTTCAGTTCTCGGGCATTGCCCGGAACGATGGCGGCGCGCGCGGGGGGCGCGGCGGGCGCATCGGTCATGGTGGTCATGCGCGAATTCCCTTCTCGCTGTCGGCTGATTCGGTGCCGGCCGACTCGGTGCCGGCCGACTCGGTGCCGGCCGATTCACTGTCGATCGATTCGATATCGGATGCCTCGTCGCCGCCGTCGGCACGCTCGGTGCCGTGACCCGTGATGGCCAGGAACACCTCGTCGAGCGTCGGCTTGGCGACGCTGAGCTCGGCGAGGTGCACGCCCTCGTCGCGAAGGGTCACGAGCAGTTCGGCGACGCGATCGGGATCGTGCATGGGCGCGGTGAGACGGCCGGCCTCGGGTGAGCTCGTCGAAACGACGCCGAGCACGCGTTCGATCGCGAGGCGTGCGTCGGCGAGGTCGCCCGGGTCGGCGAGGCGCAGTTCGAGGCTCGACTCCCCGACCGAGGCCTTGAGCTCGTCCGCGGTGCCCTCGGCGACGACACGCCCCCGGTCGATGACGGCGATGCGGTCGGCGAGCTGGTCGGCCTCGTCGAGGTACTGGGTCGTGAGCAGCACCGTCGAACCGGTCGCGACGAGGCGACGGATCGTCACCCACATCTGCGCCCTGGTGCGCGGATCGAGTCCGGTCGTCGGCTCGTCGAGGAAGATCAGGGGCGGCTGGGCGATGAGGCTCGCGGCGAGGTCGAGTCGGCGTCGCATGCCGCCGGAGAAGTTCTTGAGCGGCCGTCGTGCGGCTTCCGTCAGGCCGAACTCCTCGAGCAGCTCCGTCGCCTTGCGGCGGGCGGCCGCGCCCCTGAAACCCTGCAGGCGAGCGAAGAGGTAGAGGTTCTCGGTGGCCGAGAGCGTCTCGTCGACCGAGGCGTACTGACCGGTCACGCCGATGAGCTGACGCACGACCTGCGCTTTGCGCACGACATCGTGGCCGAACACCTGCGCCCGACCGGCGTCGGGTCGCAGCAGGGTGGCGAGCATCGAGATGGTGGTGGTCTTGCCCGCACCGTTCGGGCCCAGCACGCCGTAGACCGAGCCGGTCGCGACCCGCAGGTCGACGCCGTCGACGGCGCGGTTCGTGCCGAACGCCTTCACGAGACCCTCGGCCTCGACGGCCCAGTCCGTTCCGCTTCCGAGCGCGGTCTGCGTCTGTGCCCTGGTATGTGTCTGTGCGACGGGATATGTGATCATGAGCCCATCGTGCGAGGCGGCGCTTGCACGACGCTCACGCGGCGCTCACGCGGCGCTCTCAGCGCGGAGCGGGCAGACGCTCTGTTCCGGCGGCGCTGCGTCGGCACCACCGGAAGCGCGCTGAACGGGCGTGCCGAACGCGGGATGCGCACGATTCTGCGAATTCCCGCCAGAACACTGCGCGACACCCGGCGTAGCCTTGAAGGGTGACAGCGTTCGTCTCAGCCCTCGATCTCTTCTCGATCGGGATCGGCCCCTCGAGTTCCCACACCGTCGGCCCGATGCGGGCCGCACGGGCCTTCGCCGAACGACTCGCCGACGACGGCGTGCTCGATCGGGTCACCCGCATCACGTGCTCGCTCTACGGCTCGCTCGGCGCCACCGGCCTCGGCCACGGCACCCCCGACGCGGTCGTCGCGGGGCTCGCGGGCCTCGAGCCGCACGACTGCGACCCCGGCGAGGTGCGCGGCGCGTGGTCGGGTCTCGGTGACGACGGCGCCGAGGTGCGCATCGCCGGCACCCATGCGATCAGGATGTCTCGTGGCGACGTCGCCCTCGAACCCCGCACGCGCCTGCCCGGCCACCCCAACGCGCTCACACTGCAGGCCTGGGGCGACGACCCGCTGCCCCTCGCCGAGGACACGTACTACTCGGTGGGCGGTGGGTTCATCCGCCGCGATGGCGAGACGGCGTCCGAGGCCGAGGCGCTGCGACATCCACTGCCGTATTCGAACGCCGACGAACTGCTCGCGCTCTGCGAAGAGCACGGCGTCTCGTTCTGCGACGTCGCGCGCTACAACGAGGTCGCGATCCACGGCGAGCAGGGCATCGACGACGGCCTCGACGCGATCTGGGCGGCGATGGCCGAGTGCGTCGCGAACGGTCTGGCGGCCGACGGCACCCTGCCCGGCGGGCTGCGCGTGAAACGGCGCGCCGCGCTCGTGCGGCAGCGCCTCGAAGCGTACGACCGCGACGAACATGCCGGCGCCGCTCACCACCGTGACACCTCGACCGAGTGGCTGCACGCCTTCGCGCTCGCGGTCAACGAAGAGAACGCGTCGGGCGGCCGCGTCGTCACCGCGCCGACCAACGGCGCGGCCGGCATCCTCCCCGCAGTCGGTCACTACTACTTGAAGTTCGTGCCCGGTGCGGATGCCGCCGGCATCCGCCGATACCTGCTGACCGCCGCGGCGATCGCCTCGCTCGTCAAGAAGAACGCCTCGATCTCGGGCGCCGAGGGCGGTTGCCAGGCCGAGGTCGGCTCGGCGTGCGCGATGGCGGCCGGCGCGCTCTGCGCCGTGCTCGGCGGCACCCCTCGGCAGATCGAGAACGCGGCCGAGATCGCGATGGAGCACCACCTCGGCCTCACGTGCGACCCCGTCGGCGGACTCGTGCAGGTGCCCTGCATCGAACGCAATGCGATCGCCTCGTCGACCGCGGTCTCGGCCGCACGACTCGCACTGCACGGCGACGGCACGCACGTCGTCTCGCTCGACACCGTCATCGAGACCATGCGGCAGACCGGCATCGACATGATGACGAAGTACAAGGAGACGAGCGAGGGCGGCCTCGCCGTCAACGTCATCGAGTGCTGACGGCGAGGCGACCGTCACGTCGTGTCCCCCGATCGGGACTCTCGCGCGACGCGCCGCCGTCTGTCACGCTGGGCGGATGGACACCCCCGACCCGAACTCCCTCGACCTGCTCTGGGGCGCCGGCCTCATCGGCCTCATCATCGGCCTCGCGATCTACCTCGCGGTGCTCGGCCTCATGCTCTGGATCGGGTACCTGATCATCAAGGCCGCGGTGCGCAACGGCCTGCGCGAACACACCATGTGGCTCGAGAGCCGGCGCGGCCCGCTGCGCTGACCCCGGCGATCCCGGGCGTCCGAGTGACAGCCGAGTATGCGCCGGTGTCCCGGCCGGCGCATACTCGTGCTCGGTGCGCTCGGGTCAGCAGGCGCAGCTGACGCCATCGGCGACGGTAACGCCGCCGAGCCCCGCCTCCGCCACGTTCGTGAGCGGGTCGGCCGCGAGCTGCGCCGGCCCGTCGGCGGTGTCGTAGGCGAATCCCTCGCGCACCCAGTACTCGAAGCCGCCGAGCATCTCTTTCACGGGGTGACCGAGCAGTGCGAACTCGAGCGCGGCGTGCGTCGCCCCGTTGCATCCCGGCCCCCAGCAGTACACGACGACGGGTGTTCCCCGGGGGATCATCGTGGCCGCGTCGGTCGCGATGCGCCGCCAGGGCAAGTGCACCGCGCCCGGCACGTGACCCTGCGCCCACGAGGCCTCGCTGCGGGTGTCGACGAGCACGAAGCCCGCGCCCGGCTCAGCGCCATGCGCGGCGGCGGCGAGCGCAGCGGCGACATCCGAGACGTCCGCCTCGAAGCCGAGGCGACCGCGGAAGTGCGCGACCGCCGCGTCGCGGCCTGCGACGTGGGCGAAGAGGGCGGCTGCCGGTGCCGGCGCGGCTGCTGCAGCCGGGGGCCCGGCCGTGATCGTCTCGGTCATGTTCTTCACCCTGCCAGTCGACGGCGATCGACGGCAGGGCGGATCACGCCGTCGTGGCGCGATATCCCGCCAGTCGAGGTCGAAGTGCCCGACGGGCAGGATTCAGCCCGCGAAGAACGCGGTGACCGCGGCGCCGAGCGCCGCGAGGTCGTCGACGTGCGCGAGCTCGCGCGCCGAGTGCATCGAGAGCAGCGGCACGCCGACGTCGACCGTGCGGATGCCGAGCCGGGTCGCCGAGAGCGGCCCGATGGTCGAGCCGCATGGAATCGAGTTGTTCGACACGAACGCCTGCACCGCGACATCCGCTCGCCGACAGACCGCCGACCAGAGGGCCGCGCCCTCCGCATCGCTCGCGTAGCGCTGGTTGGCGTTGAGCTTCAGCAGCGGCCCGCCGCCGAGCGACGGCCGGTTCGCCGGGTCGTGCCGTTCGGGATAGTTCGGATGCACGGCATGGCCGGCATCCGACGAGACGATCCAGGATGCCGCGTACGCACGCCGACGCTCGACGTCGCCTGCCCCGAGCCCGGCGCCGATGCGCACGAGCACGTCGTCTAGGAACGGCCCGCTCGCGCCCGAACGCGACTCGGAGCCGAGTTCTTCGTGATCGAATGCGGCGAGCACGCTGACGTGACCGGCATCGACGGGCGCCGCGAGCAGGGCGACGAGCCCGGCGTAGACCGAGCTCAGGTTGTCCATGCGCCCAGAGGCGAACAGCGCATCGCCCAGTCCGAAGCGCTGCGGCGCCTGCGTGTCGGCGACGAGCACGTCGTGGCCGGCGATCCGTTCGGCCGAGATTCCGGCAGCCGCAGCCAGCACCTCGAGCACGTCGCCGGAGCCGCCCGCACCCCAGATCGGCTGCATGTGGCGCTGCTTGTCGAGGGTGAGCCCCTTGTTGACCTCGCGATCGAGGTGGATCGCGAGCTGCGGAATGCGCAGCATCGGGCCCGTGCGCACGAGGTGCGCGGCTCCGTCGTCGGTGACGATGCGACCGGCGAGTTCGAGCTCGCGGTCGAGCCAGGAGTTCAGGAGCGGCCCGCCGTACACCTCGACGCCCGCTTGCAACAGGCCCTCGGCACTCGAGCTCGGCTGGGGCTTCAGCTTGAACGACGGCGAATCGGTGTGCGCGCCGAGCACGCGGAACGGCGTCGTGGCGCCTGCCGACGCGGGCGCGACCCACGCGATGACGGCGCCGTCGCGCACCACCACGTGTCGGCCGCCGGCCGCCGGCCACTCGTCTCGCTCGTCGAGCCGATCGAAGCCTGCGGCCTCGAGTCGGCGCGCGACCTCGGCCGCCGCGTGATACGACGACGGCGAGGCGCCGACGAACTCCGCGAAGTCGGCGATGTAGGCGTCGGTGCGGTCGGTCTCGGTGCGTGATGCGGGCATCCCCCCATCCAACACCGACCGGCCCCGCGACGCGAACCCGCCGGCGCGCGCTATGCGAACCGCACGACCGCCTGCAGGCGCGAACGCACCTCCATGACCTCGGTGCCGCCGAGGTGCGCCGACCCCGGCAGCCCCTCGCGCACGGCACTCGCCAGCCGCGAGCGGCGCACGAGCGCGACCACGGCACCTCGGTTGGTGCCGCCGAGCTCGAGCGACTCCTCGGCGTGCTCGTCGGGCACGACGATGACGAGGGCGGTCGGCTTGACTTTGGCTGCACGTCCGATCGCCTTCGCGCGTGCGGCGAGCGCTCGCACCGGGCGTTCACCCGTGAGGGCGGCGCCGACGAGTTCGCCGCGCTTCATCGCGACGGGGCCGCCCCAGTCCTCCGACTGGATCGCGAAGAGCCCGGTCGGACCGAGCACGAGATGGTCGAGTTTCGGCGGCAGACCGTGGCCCGCGGCATCCGTCGCGACGTCGTGCCAGACCGTGTAGGCGATGCCGAGCGTCGACAGCGATCGCGCACTCGCCTCCTCGGCGAGCGCGTCGGCGAGCACATGACGGATGTCGCGGGGTGCACTTCGCACGAGGGCGGGGTCGTAGGGGTCGGCGAGGGTGACGCCTCGACCGGCCCATTCGCGGATCAGATCGAGATAGCGCTCTCGCGACAGCCCGCCGGGGTGGCCGTAGGTGCGCGCGAGCGGGCGCGAGTCCCGGCGCGGCGTCGGTGCTGCCGGCGCCCAGGCCTCACGGCTCGCCGCGGGGGTGCCGGTGGAGCCGCCGCGGGCGCCGCGGTCGAAGAGGGCACGCGCATCGGGAGTGCCGACGAGCTCCCACGCGAGCTGCACCGCGTGGAAGCGGATGACGTCGCCGCCCGTATCGGGGTGCGCGCTTCGAAGGGCGCGACGGTACGCGAGTCGCAGCGTCGCGTCGTCCGCGTCGGACGCGACGCCGAGCACCTCGTACGGTGAAGCGGAGAGCGGACTGTCGGGCATGGGCTCGCTTTCGATCTGCGACCACGAGAATACCGCGGTGCGGCTGTGCGCAGGTCTAGACTGCCGACCACAGGGGCTGCCCGCGCAGGCCCGCCGGGTCGTGAGAGAGGCAGAGAAATGCTGATCGACGTCAATTACTGGGCGGTCATCGTCGCCACGCTGTCGACGATGCTCGTGGGTTCGATCTGGTACACGCCGAAGGTGTTCGGCAACTACTGGATGCGGGTCGCGAAGGTCGACGACAGCGGCGACCGCGGCGCCGTCGGCCCGATCCTCACGACGTTCGTCGTGAGCTTCATCTCGGCGTGGGTGCTCGCGATCGCGACCCAGGTCGCGTGGCAGGCGCTCGGCGGCAACCACCTGCTGATGGCGATCACGACGGGCCTCATGCTGTGGGCCGGGTTCACCGCCGCGCGCTTCATCACGCACGACGTGTTCGAGGGTCGACCGCCGGGACTCACGATCCTGAACATCGGGCACGAGTTCGTGACCGTGATCGTGATGGCGCTCATCATCGGCGTGTGGCCGCCCGCAGGCACCGTCTGACGCTCAGTCGGCGAACCGCAGCATGCCGTCGTCGACGAGCGTGCGCACCGCCGGCAACAGCTCGGCCGCGAGCGCCGACTCGTCGACCTCGAGCAATTGTGCGAGCGCCGCAACGATCGCACCGACCGACAGCTCGCCGTCGCTCGCGCCCACGAGTGCGGCGAGCCCCGTGTCGAGGCTGATCGCGCGCCCGAAACCGCCGCCCTGACGCAGCAGCATCGCCGTCGGGTCGTCGTCGCCGGGCCAGTAGTGGCGCTCTTCCGTGACGTCGCCGGCGGCGGTGAACCGGGTCGCGGCGAGCGCCGCGGCGTCGAGGGCCGCCTGCCGGTCGTGGCCGGCGAGGCACTCGGCGAGGTGCGCGCCGAGTCCGGCCTCGTTCGCGCCGAGCGGGCCGTGCAGGCGCTCGAGCCGGGCGAGTCGGCCGACGGCGGCCGTCGGCTGAGCGGATGCCGCGGCATCCGCTCGTCGCAGCAGCACGTAACCGAAACCGACCTGCTCGACGCCGCGCGCGGCGAAGTCGTCGAGCCACGCGTCGTAGAGCCGGTCGAACTCCGCGGTGCCGGGCCGGGTGCCGCCGTCGCGGATCCACGTCTCGGCGTACTCGGTGACGTGCTGCACCTCGCGCTCGATCACCCAGTGCTCGAGCTCGCTCGCCCAGCCTCCGACGCGCTCGAGGCCGTCGGCCGTGCCGCTGCCGCTGCCGCTACCGCTGCCGCTGCCGCTGCCGGCACCGCGATACTCCCAGTTTCCGAGTAGTTGCGCGACACCGCCGGGCTCGAGGTGGTCGCTGGCGTCGCGCACGACGGCCTCGACGAGCGCGTCGCCCACCATGCCGCCGTCGCGGTAGTCGTACTCGGGCACGCCCTCGATACGCGGCGTGATGACGAACGGCGGATTCGAGACGATGCGGTCGAACCGCTCCCCCGCGACGGGCTCGAAGAGGCTGCCGAGGCGCAGCTCGACGCCCTCGATGCCGTTCAGCACGAGGTTCAGACGTGCGATCCAGAGCGCCCGCGCCGAGATGTCGGTCGCCACGATCTGCTCGGCGAACCGCGAGGCGTGCATCGCCTGAATCCCGCAGCCCGTGCCGGGGTCGAGCACGCGGCCGGCCGGAGTCGGCAGCATGAGCCCCGAGAGCGTCTTCGACGCTCCGCCGACGCCGAGCACGTGGTGCTCGCCGAGCGCGTGTCCGAGGGCGAGTTCGCCGAGATCCGAGACGATCCACCACTCGGCGCTGCCGTACGCGTCGGTGAACGCGTACGGGCGCAGGTCGAGCAGCGCGCGAACGGATGCCTCGTGGCCCGGTCGGCCCGCATCGCCCGCATCGCCTGCATCGCCCGAGTCGCCGACGAGACCGAGCTCGATCGCCCCGTCGACCCCGAGCGATGCGAGCGCCTCGGCGAGCTCGCCGCGCGGCACGGCGAGGCCGAGCACGAAGAGTTCGGCGAGCGTCGCGAGCCCGGCGGATGCCTCGTGCTCGCGCCTGCGGGCGTCGAGCACCCGCCGTGCAGGCACGCGTTCGCCCCGATGCAGGGCCGCTGCGGCGTCCTCGCCCCAGAGTTCATCGAGTGCTTCGACCGTGAAGTCCGCGGCGACGAGGTCGGCGCGGAGGCGACCGAGCAACTCGTCGGTGCGCGCCTCGTCGACAGCGGTGCGGGGCGACGATTCCGGCTCGGTGCTCATTCGTCCATTCAAGCGCACCCGATGCTTCGCAGGCTCAGCGCGTCGCGAGTTCACGCGGCGCGCACCATTCGATCAGGCGTTCGGGTCGATCGCGACGCGGCCGTCATCGACTCGTCATCTGGCGTACACGTCGGGTTGCGCTCTGTAACCCGCTCGTCACACGGTGGGTTTAGCGTTGATTACGATCGAAGAGAAGCGAGGGGAGGTGCGCATGGCGGAGTCGGCGACGCTCGAGCGGCTGCGTCAAGACGCACGCGACGAGCTCTCGGCGCTCATCGAGCTGCGCTGTCGCCTCGGCGAAGACCCGTGGGTGTTCCTGCCCGATCTGCCGTCGGTCGACGAACAGGTCGTGGCGACACTGCGTGAAGAGCGGCTGCACGCCGAGCGCTGGCGCACCGTGAGGGCACGCGCGTATCACCCCGCCGCACGCGACGGCGATGCCGCGAAGTTCGAATACGAGCTGCTGCGCGAGATCGCCCTCGAGCACCCCGAGCTCAGCTCGGCGGTGTGGTCGGTGCTCGACCGGGTGCCGTCGCGCTGGTGACCCGCTGCACGCGCATCCAGGTGATGAAGCCGAAGATCGTGAACAACCCGTAGAACACGTAGAGCAGCGCCGAGGCGTAGTAGCCCGCGCTGATGAGCAGCGGCACGCCGACGATGTCGACGGCGACCCAGATCAGCCAGAACTCCGTCCATCCCTTGGCCATGCCCCAGGTCGCGAGCAGCGACCCCATGAAGATCCACGCGTCGGCCCAGACCGGCTCGAACGAGCCGAGTGCGCGGAAGATCGGCGTCAGCACGAGCGTGCCGCCGACGAGCGCCACTCCGAGCAGCACGCGCGCCTTCGCACTCGCCCATCTCGGCTCGACCGCGGTCGCGCTCACCTGACGGTGCTGCGACCAGCGCACCCAGCCGTAGATCGACACGGCGATGAACATGAGCTGTCGCCCCGCCTGGCCGAGCAGGTTCACGGGGTTCGGCGTCTCGAAGAGGGCGCCCATGAAGACCGTGAAGAGCAGCGCGTTGCCGACGATGCCGACGGGCCACGCCCAGACCTTGCGACGCAGGCCGCCGAGCGCGCTCGCGAGCCCGAACAGGTTGCCGACGATCTCGCGCCAGAGGATCACCTGGTCGCCGATCACGAGCTGGGCGTCGAAGAGCCACTCGATGGGATTCATGCGCGTGCACGCGAACGGCGCGTGACGAGCAGGGCGATGAGCCGCCACCCGAGCAGCAGCAGTGCGAGCGTCAGCGTCGCGACCACGATGAAGGCGAATTGCGTGCCCTGCCCGCTGGTGACGCGCAGCAGCATGCCCCCGGCGACGGTCACGACCCAGATGATGACGCCGGTCGGCCAGACGGCGAGCGGATGCCGCCATGCCCGCGCCGCGAGCCAGCCCACCGCGAGCGCGACGAGAAACGGCCAGGCTGTGCCCGCGATGCCCGCGAGGTCGAGCCCCTCGGCATGGCTGCGCCGACCGATCGAGACGAACGCGACGACGAGCACCGCATCGAGCGTCGCCGCGATCGCGATCGTGCCGGTTCGGGGCTGCCCAGGCTGCGTCATGCTCTCATCGTAGGAGCATCGCCGCGTCGGCGACGGGCAGTGCGCAGACGAACGCCTCGCAGCGGTAGGCGACCGCCGCACCCGATGGCGCGGTGCGGCCCTCGAACAGCGAGAATCCTGCCGCGGCGAATTCGCGCGCCTGCCGCTCGTCGACGATCACGGCGACGGATGCCTCGTGCGCCCGTGTCGCCGCGACGAGCGCCTGCTCTTCGGGCATGACCCCTGAATCACCCTCACCGCCGCGAACCGGCACGACCGTGACGAGCTGCACGACGGGCGCCACGAGCCGAGCCATGAGCGCGAGTGCACCGCCGAACGCGAGCGGCCGCTCGACCGCGAGCCCCGCCACAGCGCTCATCGCCTGCTCGGCGGCCGCACGGTACTCGTCCCCGGCGCCCAGCAGATACAGGCGCCACGCGGCATCCGCGCAGGCGGTGAGCCCCGACGGCGCCGAGCCCTCGGCCGGGTCGTCGGGCAGCGCGAGGCCGCGGGCTCGCAGCACGGGGTCGGTGCCGCCCGGTGCCGCGAACGGCAGTCGGGCGCCCTCGTCACCGGCCCCGGCCGCTGCCGATGCCGCCGCCGCCGCCATCGCCGCATCCACGAGGGTGCGCGCCGTGACGGCGTAACCGGCCTCGCCGGTCACTGCTGCGAGCTCGAGCAGGCCGCCGGCGAGCATGCCCGTGTCTTCGAGGGCTGCGACGGCCGTCGAGACCTGCCCATCGAGCGAGGCGCGCACGAGCAGAGTCTCATCCGTGCCTGCGGCGGCGGGGCGCAGGTGCGTCGTGAGCAGCAGTTCCGCGGCTCGCCGCGCCGCCGTGACCGAGACCGGGGCATCCCGCACGAAGCCGTGCCGCGCGAGCGCACCGATCGCAAGCCCGTTCCAACCGGTCAGCACCTTCTCGTCGAGCGCCGGCGGTTCGAGGCGAGAGCGCCCGTCGGCATCCTGACGGTAGTACCCGCCCTCACTCCGCCGCCCGCCGATCACGCTCTCCGAATCCTGAGCGCTCGCGAACCCGCCGTTCGGCAGTTGCATCGTTTCGATGAGGAACCGGGCGGCGCCGTCGGCCACCGACGCCGTGTGCTCGTCCTCCGGACGCAACCGCACGAGCTCGGTCGCCACCCGAACGAGCAGCGCGTTGTCGGTGAGCATGCGCTCGTAGTGCGGCTCGCTCCAATCGGCGCGCGTCGCGTACCGGAAGAATCCGCCGTCGACCGGGTCATGCAGCGGCGAGGCCCCCATGAGCCGCACGGTGCGGGCGGCGAGCGATCGACCCGGCTCCCCTGCCGCGATCAGGAATTCGAGTACCGGCGCGACCGGGAACTTCGGTGCGCTTCCGAAGCCGCCGTACACGCGATCCTCTTGCTCGGCGAGGGCGGCGACGGCAGCCTGCAGCGTCGCGTCACCGGGCAGCGCACCTTCCGTGCGCACAGTGGATGCCGCGGCCAACGCCTCGGCGACTGCAGACGCCGTCTCATCGAGCTGCGGCCGGCGGTCACGCCAGGCGCCGGCGACCGCCGCGAGCACCTGACTGAACGAGGGGATCCCCGGCATCTCACTCGGGGGAAAGTAGGTGCCGGCATAGAAGGCACGCCCGTCGGGCGTCGCGAAGAGGGTGAGCGGCCAGCCCAGTTGGCGGGTGAAGGCCGAGGCGGCCGCGAGATAGCTCGCGTCGACATCGGGGTGCTCCTCGCGATCGACTTTGATCGCGACGAAGCCGTCGTTCAGCAGCGCCGCGATCGCCGGGTCGCTGAAGCTCTCCCGCGCCATCACGTGGCACCAGTGACAGGTCGCGTACCCGATCGAGATGAACAGCGGAACGTCCCGCTCCTGCGCCGCGACGAACGCCTCCTCACCCCACGGGTACCAGTCGACCGGGTTCGACGCATGCGCGCGCAAGTACGGGCTCATGGCTTCGGCGAGACGACTGCCCATGCACCCCACACTAGTGATCCGCGACGACCGCGCCCTGAAACGCGAAAAGGCCGCCCCGTGGGGCGGCCTTCTGCGACTCGATCGTGAATCTGCCGTCGGTGGCAGGGCCTCGCCGATCAACAGACGCATGAACCAAGACAGGCGCATCAACCAAAGAGAGCCGCCCAACCTTGGGCGGCTCTCTTCGAAATAATGTCCGGCGGTGTCCTACTCTCCCACAGGGTCCCCCCTGCAGTACCATCGGCGCTGCGAGTCTTAGCTTCCGGGTTCGGAATGTGTCCGGGCGTT
>NZ_JBSHJY010000028.1:0-41875 GCF_053619715.1 Agromyces sp. NPDC055520
CCGATCGATCGGCCACGGGGCATCCGCTGTGCTACGACTGCGACTTACGCGTCGACGCCCTCTGCGGGCTCTTCGGCGTGCGTGCCTGCGGTCTCGCGACCGTTGGTGTCGGCGTCGTCGGCCAGCACCGGGGCGAGCGAGAGCTTGCCGCGGTCGTCGATCTTCGTGATCTCGACGAGGACCTTCTGGCCGACGCCGAGCACGTCTTCGACGTTCTCGACGCGCTTGCCACCGGCGAGCTTGCGCACCTCGCTGATGTGGAGCAGGCCGTCTTTACCCGGGAGCAGCGAGACGAACGCGCCGAACGCCGCGATCTTGACGACGGTTCCGAGGAACTGCTCGCCGACCTCGGGGTTCGTCGGGTTCGCGATCGCGTTGACCTGGGCGCGGGCGGCCTCGGCCGAGGGGCCGTCGGTCGCGCCGATGTAGACGGTGCCGTCCTCCTCGATGGAGATGTCGGCGCCGGTCTCGTCTTGAATGGCGTTGATCGTCTTGCCCTTCGGGCCGATCAGCTCGCCGATCTTGTCGACGGGGATCTGCACCGAGATCACGCGGGGCGCGGTCGGGGCCATCTCGTCGGGGCCGTCGATGGCGGCGTTCAGCACAGCGAGGATCGTCGTGCGGGCGTCCTTCGCCTGCGTCAGCGCGCCGGCGAGCACCGAGGCGGGGATGCCGTCGAGCTTCGTGTCGAGCTGGATCGCGGTGACGAACTCGCTCGTGCCGGCGACCTTGAAGTCCATGTCGCCGAGCGCGTCTTCGGCACCGAGGATGTCGGTGAGCGCCGCGTAGCGGGTCTCGCCGTTCACCGTGTCGGAGATGAGGCCCATCGCGATGCCGGCGACGGGTGCGCGCAGCGGCACGCCCGCGTTCAGGAGCGCGAGGGTCGAGGCGCAGACCGAGCCCATCGACGTCGAGCCGTTGGAGCCGAGTGCCTCGGACACCTGTCGGATCGCGTAGGGGAACTCCTCGCGCGTGGGCAGCACCGGCACGAGCGCGCGCTCGGCGAGTGCGCCGTGCCCGATCTCGCGACGCTTCGGCGACCCGACGCGACCGGTCTCACCGGTCGAGTAGGGCGGGAAGTTGTAGTTGTGCATGTAGCGCTTCTTGGTGACCGGGCTCAGTGAGTCGATCGACTGCTCGAGCTTCAGCATGTTCAGCGTCGTGATGCCCATGATCTGGGTCTCGCCGCGCTGGAAGATGGCCGAGCCGTGAACGCGGGGAACGACCTGCACCTCGGCGTCGAGCGGGCGGATGTCGGCGAGCCCGCGGCCGTCGATGCGCACACCCTCTTCGAGCACGCGCGTGCGCATGACCTTCTTGGTGACCGACTTGTAGGCCGCGGAGACCTCGGCGTTGGCCGACTCGGGCAGCTCGCCCGCTTCGACCTTGGCCGCGACGTGCTCCTTGACGCGAGCCTTGAGTGCGTCGTCGGCGTCTTGACGCTCGACCTTGCCGGCGATCTTGTAGACGTCCTTGAGCTCGGCGCTCGCGAACGCCTCGACGGCCGCCTTGACCTCGGCCTGGTACGGCGGGAACGTGGGGTAGTCGGCAGTCGGCTTCGCGGCGGTCTTGGCGACCGACTGCTGCGCCTCGACGAGCTGCTTGATGAAGGACTTCGACGCTTCGATGCCCTGCGCGATGACGGCCTCGTCGGGCTTGATGCCACCGGCCTGGATGAGGTTCCACGCGTTGTCGGTCGCCTCGGCCTCGATCATCATGATCGCGACGTCTTGCGAGCCGTCGGCCTCGGTGACCACGCGACCGGCGACGACCATGCTGAACACGGCCTCTTCGATCTGCGAGTACTTCGGGAACGCGACCCACTGGCCGTCGATGAGGGCGACGCGCACGCCGCCGACCGGGCCCGAGAACGGCAGGCCCGAGAGCTGGGTCGAGAGCGACGCGGCATTGATGGCGAGCACGTCGTAGAACTCGTCGGGCTCGATCGCGAGCACGGTGACGACGACCTGCACCTCGTTGCGGAGGCCCTCGACGAACGAGGGGCGGAGGGGCCGGTCGATCAGACGGCAGGTGAGGATCGCCTCGGTCGAGGGGCGGCCCTCACGACGGAAGAACGAACCCGGGATGCGACCGGCGGCGTACATGCGCTCTTCGACGTCGATCGTGAGCGGGAAGAAGTCGAAGTGTTCTTTCGGCTGCTTCGAGACCGAGGTCGCCGAGAGCAGCATGGTCTCTTCGTCGATGTAGGCGACGGCGGAACCCTGCGCCTGCTGCGCGAGTCGGCCGGTTTCGAAGCGGATCGTGCGGGTGCCGAACTTGCCATTGTCGATGACGGCTTCGGCGAACGTGATTTCAGGACCTTCCAAGAGGTCGTCTCCTTTGTTTACCGTCGCACCCCGTGTGGGCGCGACTCATCCAGAGGAGCAGGAACAGGCAATACGAATCGCAAGGTCTTGCGTTCACGCTGGCCACCAGTAGAAGTCCACCAAACCCGGTTTGGTAATCCACCACAGGGGACCAGCTTCCTGCCGGCCTGCTCCAAGCGATCGCCCGCACGAAGCGCACGGGCAACCTGCTGCCATGTTAGCAGAGCGTCCGTTTTTCGCCGTGTGAACAGCCCGCGAACCGTGGATGTCGCGTGGCGGGCATGCCCGGCACGCTCCCGTCGTGCGCGAGCGTGCAGCATCCGTGCCGGTCTGTCGTGGATCCGTGCCGGTGCGTCGTGGATCCGTGACAGACTCGAACGCATGAGTTCCGACGAGCAGACCAGCCAGGGCCCGTCCGACGAGGCGAAGCGCAAGTTCCGCGAGGCCCTCGATCGCAAGAACACCGCGGCGAAGAAGCGCTCGGGCGAAGCCCACCTCGACGGTGGCGGCGCGGCGCAGCACACACAGGGTCCGGCCGACCACAAGCGCGAGTTCCGCCGCAAGAGCGGCTGATCGGCACTCACTCCCCCCGCGGTGGTCGCAGACCCTCGCTTTCCGCTCGCCCGTGGCGCAAGATGGGTCTCGTACGCACGTACATCATTCGAGGGGGAATGCCATGTCATCCGTCGCACGTGTCACCACCATCACCGTCCGCTCGGAGACGGGCTTCGACGACGCGGTCGCCGCGGGCGTCGCCAGGGCGTCGGAGACGCTGCGCAACGTCACCGGGGCCTGGGTGAAGGAGCAGAAGGTCGAGGTCGCCGACGGTGCAGTCACCGCCTGGTCGGTCACGCTCGAAGTGACCTTCGTGCTCGACGATTGAGGCCAGCGGCGCCCGCTCGTCCGCCGAGTGTTGACGCTCAGGGGTCGGTAGCGGTTCGCGGCGACATCAATCGGCGCGCAACGTCAACACTCGGCGGAATGAGGGTGGCTGCCGGCGGGCGGCCCGTCTACTCCCCCGTGAGGCCGCCGATGAGGTGGCCGAAGGGGCGGTCGAGCGCGAACGGGTCGCGAACGGTCGCCGACCGGTCGCTCGCGGCGACGAGCGCGGCGAGTTCCCTCGACGCCCGTTCGATGCGCGCCGGCAGCGTCTTGACGCTGTCGGCCGACTCGCCCCAGTCGCCGGTGGCGGCGAACACGCCCGTCGGTGCGACGACGGCGTGCAGGTAGGTGAACATCGGCCGCAGCGCGTAGTCGAGCGCGAGCGAATGCCGCGGGGTGCCGGCGGTCGCGCCGATCACGACGGGCAGACCATCGAGCGCGCCACTGTCGATCACGTCGAAGAACGACTTGAAGAGCCCCGAGTAGCTCGTCGTGAAGATCGGCGTGACGGCGATGAGCCCGTCGGCGCCGGTCACCGCCTCGATGACCGGCTCGAGCTTCGGGCTCGCGAAACCCGTCAGCATGTGGTTCATGATGTCCGTCGCGACATCGCGGAGCTCGAAGGTCTCGACGGTCGTGTCGATGCCCTCCGCGGCGAGCTTCGCGACGGTGGCGTCGCTGAGCTTGTCGGCGAGCATGCGCGTCGACGAGGGTTGGCTGAGACCGGCCGAGACGACGGCGAGGGTGCGGGTGGTCATGTCACGCTCCCTTCACGGCGGCAGCGCCGAATGCGGCGCCCTTCGGCGCCTCGATGCGCTCACCGGCGTTCGCGGCGCCCTCGATGCGCGCAGCGTTTCGTGCACTGACGAGCGAGTCGTGGGTCGGGGCATCCGGAACCGTCTCGGGGCGGTTCTTCGCGAACTCGCGGCGCAGCACCGGCACGACCTCCGATCCGAGCAGGTCGAGCTGCTCCAGCACGGTCTTCAGGGGCAGGCCGGCGTGGTCCATGAGGAAGAGCTGGCGCTGGTAGTCGCCCACGTAGTCGCGGAAGCCGAGCGTCTTGTCGATGACCTCCTGCGGGCTGCCGACGGTGAGCGGGGTCTGCGAGGTGAACTCCTCGAGGCTCGGGCCGTGACCGTAGACGGGCGCGTTGTCGAAGTAGGGGCGGAACTCGCGCACGGCGTCCTGCGAGTTCTTGCGCATGAACACCTGGCCGCCGAGTCCGACGATCGCCTGCTCCGCCGTGCCGTGGCCGTAGTGCTCGAAACGCTGGCGATACAGCGCGATCATGCGCTGGGTGTGCGAGGCGGGCCAGAAGATGTGGTTCGCGAAGAAGCCGTCGCCGTAATGCGCGGCCTGTTCGGCGATCTCAGGGCTGCGGATCGAGCCGTGCCAGACGAACGGGGGCACGTCGTCGAGCGGGCGCGGCGTGGACTGGAAGCCCTGCAGCGGCGTGCGGAACTGGCCCTCCCAGTCGACGAAGTCCTCGCGCCACAGGCGGTGCAGCAGCGCGTAGTTCTCGATGGCGAGGTTGATGCCCTGGCGGATGTCCTTGCCGAACCACGGGTACACGGGGCCCGTGTTGCCGCGGCCGAGCATGAGGTCGACCCGGCCGTCGGCCACGTGCTGGAGCATCGCGAAGTCTTCGGCGATCTTCACGGGGTCGTTCGTCGTGATGAGCGTCGTCGAGGTCGTCAGCTGGATCTTCGACGTCTTCGCCGCGATGTAGGCGAGGG
The DNA here is from genome assembly GCF_053619715.1 of Agromyces sp. NPDC055520. NCBI lineage: Bacteria > Bacillati > Actinomycetota > Actinomycetes > Micrococcales > Microbacteriaceae > Agromyces > Agromyces sp. NPDC055520. The sequence continues at coordinate 4,946 of NZ_JBSHJY010000028.1, forward strand.
TCGTGGTCGGTGACGACGAGAAGAAGGGCGGGTTGTGGTGCTCGCCGAGCGCGAAGACGTCGAGGCCGACCTCTTCGGCATGCTGAGCGATGGTCAGCACATCGGTGATGCGCTCATGCTCGCTCGGCGTTCGGCCCGTCGTCGGGTCTTGCGTGATGTCGCTGACGGTGAAGATTCCGAACTGCATGTGCGCTCCTGAGCGGTTCTGTCGTGATGATCGGTATTGCATACATTTGCATACAGATATCAGAACGGATGTCTCCCGCACACTATTCCCGATCGCGCACACCTCTTGACGCCGAAGGCGGGGGCGCCACCGGCACCCCCGCCTCCGCCGTTCGCTGCGACTCAGCTCACGGTGCCGCGCGGCCCGGCCGGTGCCGGCAGGTTGAGCCCGCCGGGCACGTTCGCGCCGACCACGCCGTTGACCGACTCCGTGGAATAGGAGTACGCGAGCACGGCGAGCGCGATCGCGTCGGCGTTCACGCCGAGCGCCTCGAGGTTCACGTTGTCGAGGTCGTCGCACGCCTCGTGGTAGCACGGGTCGTACGACTCGTCGGCCACGCCGCCCCAGATCGCCTGCTGCTCAGCGGTCTTGATGACCTCGGCGCCGGTGAACGGGCCACCCGCCGGGATGCCGTTGCGGATGAAGGCGTCGTAGTCGCTGCGCCCGCTGAACTCGGCATCGTCGTAGGGCTGACCGACGCTCGTGAAGTAGCTCTCGAAGAGGTCCTCGATCTGCACGGATCCCTCGGGAACCACGACGGGTGCCGGGAAGCCCGACTCGTCGCCGTCGTACACCATGAAGATGTAGTTGGGCGAGGCGATCATGTCGAAGTTGAGGTAGAGGGCGATGCGCTCCTTCTCTGCATCGCTGAGCCCCGCCACATACTCCTCGGAACCGATCAGGCCGCCTTCCTCGGCGCCCCACCAGGCGAGACGCACCGTGTTCTGCGGCTTCACCTTCGACATGCTCTGAGCGATGTCGAGCAGGGCGGCGGATCCGCTGCCGTTGTCGTTGATGCCCGGGCCCGCCTGCACCGAGTCGAGGTGCGCTCCAGCCATGACGACGTTGTCGTCGTTGACGCCGGGCAGTTCGGCGATGATGTTCTTCTGCGGGCGCTGCTCGGGCGCGGGCACGAACACCCGGGCCGTCGAGCTCGGCTGCGAGAGCGAGACGCCCTGCTCGTAGCTCGCGCCGACGACCGGGATGCCGACGACATCCGACCCGCCGAGCGTGCCGACGATCAGGCCCATGCGGTCATCGGTGGCCGCGTTGCCCTGGTTGAAGATGATCACACCGAGCGCCCCTGCGGCCTCGGCATTCAGCGCCTTGTCGCCGAAGGGGCACGCGCCGCGCTGGATGAGTGCGATGGAGCCCGCCGGCATGCCGGCGAAGTCGGCCGCCTCGCAGCCGCTCGTACTGGCGTTGCCGAGCCCGAGCTGGATGTCGACCGGCCAGACGGGCGCGCTCAGGTCACCCGGACCGCTGCCGGTGTACGGACCGGTCGGGTAGGTCGCGTCGATCGGCGTGAGCTGCTGCAGCTCGGACGGGCCGACGAAGGTGAAGTCGAATTCGTCGATCGAGACCTGCCAGCCTGCGGCCTCGAGCTCGCCGACCACGTACTCGACGCTCGCCTCGTAGCCGGGAGTGCCGGCGGCACGAGTGCCTCCGTTGGCGTCGGCGATCGCCTGCAGCGCCTCGAGGTGCTCCATCGCGCCGTCGGCACCGACGCACTCGAGCAGCTTCTGCACCTTGTTGTTGGTGCGGTTCTCGCACCCTGCTCCGCCGGGCGCGGCGACTGCGCCGCCTGCGGGCACGAGCGCCAGTCCGGCGATGGCCGCGGTCGCGATCACCAGCGTGCGGGCGCGTTTCGAAAGTGTTGCAGTGGGTACATCGTCTCCCCTTCCGTGCCGGTTCGTCACCATTGACCCCCGGTCGTGGGCCAGCATATTGGGTGGTCTCGGCCGCCGAACAGCCCTCGTGGCGGATCGACCGCACGACGCAGCTTTCGAGCGTGACACGACACGTGCGGTGGCTAGACTCGCCGTGATGGGTACGATTTCGGTCATCATCCCCAGCCTCGACGACGCGGACTTCCTCGTCGAGTGCCTCGACGCGCTCGCCGCTCAGACGCGACTCCCCGACGAGGTCGTCGTCGTCGACAACGGGTCGGCCGACGACACCGCCGAGGTCGCGCGCGCGGCGGGGGCGCGGGTGGTGCACGAGCCACGACGCGGTATCTGGCCGGCGACGGCCGCCGGATTCGACGCGGCATCCGGTGATCTGCTCGCCCGGCTCGATGCCGACTCGGTGCCGTTCCCCGGCTGGCTCGCCGAAGCCGAGCGTCGCATGGCCGCGCCCGACCGGCCCACCGTCGCGACGAACGGCGGCACCTTCTACGGCCGCAACGCGCTCGTGCGGTGGATCGCCCGCAACCTGTACATCGGCGGCTACTTCACGGTGATCGGGCCGCTGCTCGGGCATCCCCCGATCTTCGGTTCGAACTACGTGCTGCGCGCCGATGCGTGGCGGCAGTTGCGTGACATCGTGCACCGCGACCGTGCCGACCTGCACGACGATCTCGACCTCTCGTGGTGGATGCAGCCCGGCATGACGGTCGTGCGCGACCGACGGCTCGTGGTCGGCGTCTCCGCACGGCCGTTCGACAGCGTCGGCGGGCTCGCCCGGCGGGTTCGCATGGCCTTCCACACCATGTCGGTGGAGTCCCGGGAGTGGCCGCCACTGCAGCGGCGCGCCGATCGGCGCCGCGCGCCGGTCTGGGTCTGGGAGGCCGAGACGGGCGACGCGCCGTCGGCCGAACCCGACGCCGACGGCGCTCCGGCATAGGCGCGCGAGCGCTTCGGCGTCGGCGCTACGGCGTGTATTCGGTCTCCGCGTAGAGGGCGAGCAAGTCGCGCACGAGTTGATGCGGCGCCGTCTCGCACGGGCTGTGACCGGAGGGATACACCGCGAGGCGCGCGCCGATCTCGCGGGCGAACCGTTCGTGCAGCTCCCGCGGCCAGAGATCGTGCTCCCCCACCGCCACGAGCTTCGGAATCTCCACGGCGGCGAGCTCGGTCCGGCGGTCGGGGGTCGCCATCATGAGGGCGATCATGTCGTCGACGCTGTCGCGCCGGGTCAGCGCGAAGCGTTCGCGTACGAACTGCAGTCGTCGCGGCGGCACCCGGTTGAGGTTGTTGCGGATGCCCCACAGCATGAGCGCGGCACCCTGTCGCGGGGTCGTGAACGAGCTGATCGCCCCGATGCGCTTGACCCCGCGGAAGCTCTGACCAGGCTCGGGCGGCGCGCTCATCAGGGTGAGGCTCGCGAAGAGCTCGGGGCGCTCGAGCAGCGCGAGCTCGGCGAGCGTGCCCGCGAAGCTGTAGCCGAGCACGTGCGCAGGCGCCGCGCCGTCGCCGAGCACCGCGAGCAGGTCGTCGAGGAAGAGACGTTCGTCGTAGCGCTGCCGCGGAGGATCGAGGTTCCAGGGACCGGCGCGCCACGACTCGTACTGGCCGGCGAGGTCGAACGACTCGACCCGGTAGCCCGCGTCCGCGAGCAGCGGCATGACGAGCACGAAGTCCTCTTTCGACCCCGTGGCGCCCGGCACGAGCACGACGCGCGGGCCTGCGGCGGCGCCGAGCGCGACGCGCGCGAGTTCTCCGCTCGGCGCCGCGAAGTCTGAACGCACGGTGCCCTGGGGAAAGGCGCGCCAGTCTAGATCGGGGATCGCCTCGTCGGCACGCTGCGCCTCGTCGAGCGCGACCTCGGGCTCCGGCGGCGTGCCGGCGACCGGGCCGCGCCGACGGAATGAACCGAGCGCGCCTCCGAATGCGACCACGACTTCACGATAGCCCGCGCCTGACGCTCGCGCCTCGCGCCTCGCGCCTCGCGCACAGCGAACACCGGGCGCGCGTACAGGCCGCGCACGTAGGCTGGCGGCATGGCTACCGTTGCGCTCACCCTTGACACCTTCGAGAAGACCATCCTCGAGGGCGGCACCGTCTTCGTCGACTTCTGGGCCGGTTGGTGCGGCCCGTGCCTGCAGTTCGCCCCGAACTACGAGGCTGCGGCCGAGGCGAACCCCGACATCACCTTCGCCAAGGTCGACACGGAAGACCAGCAGCAGCTCGCGGCGGCCATGAACATCACGTCGATTCCGACGATCATGGCCTTCAAAGACGGCATCGGCGTCTTCGCCCAGGCCGGCGCCCTGCCTCGGCCCATGCTCGACGAGCTGATCTCGCAGGTGAAGGGCCTCGACATGGAGCAGGTGCGCGCCGACCTCGCCGAGCAAGAGGCCGAAGAGGCCTCGGCCTGAGTCGAAGCGCCCGCCGCCGCCGACGCCAACGCGTCACCCCGCGGCCGGCTCCTCGAGGCGGGCGAGCCCGCTGAGGTCGAGTTCGACCCCGAACGGCCGTGAGGCAGCCGTCACGAGTGCCGGCACCCGCACGTAGCGGCCCTGCCCGCGCAGGCCGTCGAGCAGCTCGCGCCAACGGTCATCGGCCGCCTGGGCGAGGAACCCCGCATGGCGGGGCCGGTCGCCGCCGACGAGTTGCACGCCGATGCGATAGCGCCGCGACAGCCATCGGCTCGCCCGCGGCACGAGCACGGCCTGCTGTTCGGCGCCGCCGTGCAGGCGCGCAAGCTCGATCGCGGCCTGATGCCGGTGCGTGTCGGCGACCGGCACGACCGTGCGCACCTCGCGCTCGACGCGGGGCACGTCGACGAGTTCGAGTCCGTCGAGCGTCGAGAGATCGCCCCACCGGTCGGGGTTCGCGCGCTGCGACCCGCGCACGACGCCGACGACGAGCCAGGCGATGGCCGCCACGAGCACCACGAGGAACGGCCAGAACAGCCACGGCGGGGCATCCGGTCGCACGAACCCCGTGATCAGCAACAGCACGACCACGACGATGAACGGGAACAGCTCCCACGCGAGCAGCGGCTTCGAACGGGGTGCGGCCATGTGCTTCAGGCTATCGCGGGCAGGATGCCGCGGCTCACGCTCACTCGCACCGGATCGGTCACCGCAGCCCGGGCAGCAGCGCGGCCACCTCGTCGAGCACGGACTCGTCGCCCGCGTAGAGGCCATGCTCTCGCGGCCAGTGCGCGACGACGTCGGTGAAGCCGAGTTCGGCCGCCCGCCCGACGGCGTCTTCGAAGGCGGCTGCGCTCTCGAGGCTGTAGCGCGGCTCGGAGTCGAGCGAGAGGATGCGGTCGAGGCTCGAGACGTCTCGCCCGAGTGCGGCGCACTCCTCGTCGAGTCGCGCGCTCAGCTCGGCCAGGCGCCGCCACCAGGCGTCGGTGTCGTCGACGGTGCCGCCGGTCGTCACCCAACCGTCGCCGATGCGCGCCGCCAGGGCGAGCGACTTGGGCCCCTCTGCGGCGACGTGCAGGGTCGTGCGCGGGTGCCGCGCCGACTCGCCGACCATGCGGGCTCCGGATGCCGCGAACCACTCGCCCTCGAACGAGATGCCGTCTGACCCCGGCCGCTCGAAACGCAGCAGCACGTCGAGCGCCTCGGCGAACTCCACGAAGCGGTCGAAGCGCTGTCGCGGCGTGAGCTCGGGCTGGCCGAGCACGAAGGCGTCGAACCCCGTGCCGCCCGACCCCACCCCGAGCAGCAGTCGGCCGCCCGAGATCTGGTCGAGTGTCGCGGCATCCTTCGCGAACGGCACGGGATGCCGGTAGTTGGGGCTCGCGACGAAGGTGCCGAGCCCGATGCGCTCGGTGACCATCGCGGCGGCCGTGAGCGTCGGCACGGTCGCGTGCCAGCGTTCGCCCGCGAGACCCCGCCACGAGAGGTGGTCGTACGTCCACGCGTGGTCGAAGCCCAGCGCTTCGGCGCTGCGCCAGTGACGGGCGGCCTCGGGCCAGTCGTACTGCGGAAGGATGATGACGCCGAATCGCATGACCCGAGTCTATGAGCGAGGCCGGGTCAGCCCGCGAGCGGCCCCACCACGGCGTCGAGCGCCTGCCGCAGGTCGGCGATCAGGTCGTCGGCGTCTTCGAGGCCGATCGAGAAGCGCAGGTGCCCGTAGCGCTTGAACCCGTCGGGATAGAACGCCACGCGTGGCCCCGTCGTGCCGACGTGCACGATGAGCGACTCGTCGTGCCCGAGCGAGACCGCCGAGGTGACGATGCCGAGCGCCGCGACGAAGGCGTTCTGCACCTCGGGCCCGCCGTCGACCGCGAACGACATCATGCCGCCGAACGCCCCGCCGAACTGCGACGTGGCGAGGTCGTGCTGCGGGTGCCCTGCGAGACCCGGGTAGGCGACGAAGGCGATGCGCGGGTCGGCGTCGAGCGCCTCGGCGACGCGCAGCGCGGTCGCGAAGGTCTGGCGCAGGCGCAGCGGCAGCGTCACCGAGCCGCGCATGATGAGCCACGCGTTGAACGGGCTGATGACGCCGCCGACGTCGACCATGGCGTCAGCCTTGAGCCTCGCCACGAGCTCGCGGCGGCCGGTGACGGCGCCGCCCATGGCATCGCCGTGGCCGTTGATGTACTTCGTGAGCGAGTGCACCGAGAAGTCGGCACCGAGGTCGAGCGGGCGGAAGAACGGCGGCGGCGTGAACGTCGAATCGACGCTCAGCAGCGCACCCGCGTCGTGAGCGATCTGCGCGACGGCCGCGACATCCGTCACCTTGGTCGTCGGGTTCGCGATCGCCTCGATGTGCACGAGTCTCGTGTTCGGCCGCACGGCCGCCCGCACCGCGTCGAGATCGCTCGTGTCGACGAAGTCGGCCTCGATGCCGTACTTCTCGGGCAGGAGCTCGGTGAACAACCGGTAGATCGCCTCGTACGAGACATCCGACACGATCACATGGTCGCCCGACTTCAAGAAGGTGAAGAAGACCGCGTGCAGCGCCGCGACGCCGCTCGCGAGCACGACCGAGTCTTCGCCGTGCTCGAGCATCGCGAGCTTCTGCTGCAGTCCGATCTGGTTCGCGCCCGTGTTGCGCGTGTAGATCGGCGTCTCGGTGCCCGACCAGCTCATCGTCGACGGGTCGTCGGGCAGCGCGTACGAGTTCGCCATGACGATCGGCGTGCGGATCGCTCCCGATCCGCCGTCGACGGCGTTGCCGGCGTGCACCGCCTGGGTCGAGTCGGCGAGATCGGTCAGGTCGGCGCGGGTCATGACGTCGACGCTACGCCCGCCGGGCGTCGTGTTACGGCGAATGGCGGTGCGCCGTCGACGAACGGCCGGGATCGGCGGGTGCGGTGCCGGCTTCCGCGGGCACCGGCACCAGGTCGATGTCGAGGGCGACGGATGCCGCGTCGCGAGGTCGCTCGAAGCGCACGAGCACGATGCCGCCGAGGATGAGCAGTCCGCCGAGCCCCTGCAACGGCGAGATGGCCTCGCCGAGCATGAACCACGCGACGACCGCGGCGAAGATCACCTCCGAGAGTCCGACGAACGACGAGAGCCGCGTGCCGAGCATGCGGATCGCGGCGATGCCCGCGACATAGGCGAACGCCGTCGAGACGAGACCGACCGTGAGCACCGGCGCCCACCACGGCGCGATCGTGCCGAGGTACGGCACGTCGACGAAGCTCGCGGCGAACGGCACGACGCCGACGAGTCCGAGGGCGCCCAGTGCGATGGCGCCCACCACGAAGCCGGCCGCCGCGAGGGCGATCGGCGGCACCGAGGCATCCGCCCGCTCGCCGAGCACGTAGTAGACGCAGACGCCGACCATCGCGACCCCCGCGAGCAGCAGGCCGACCACGTCGAGACCGCCGCCGCCCGGGCCGATCACGAGCCAGAGGCCCACGATCGCGAAGACCGAGCCCGCGATGACGACGAACTGCGGCGCGCGACGCTGACGCGCCCACGCGACGAGCACGAGGGCGACCGGCGCGAGGTACTCGATGAGCAGGGTCGTGCTCACGGGGATGAGCGTGATCGAGGCGTAGAACGCGACCTGGGTGCCGACGACGGCGATGAGCGAGTAGGCGAGCACGGTCCACCGGGCGCGCCACAGTGGGCGCAGGTCGAACCGCAGAGCGATGAGCCCCGGCACCACGAGCACGATCGCGGCCGTGCCGATGCGCGCGAACACGGCGGCGCCCGGCGACCAGCCCGACTCGAGCAGCGGCTTGACGACCGCGCCGCCCGCGCCGAAGGCGAACGCCGCCGCGAGGGCGAGCCCGATGCCGAGGATGCCCTTCGAACCGCGCATCCGCGTCTCCTTCAATCGGCCGGGTGTGGTGCGTGCCGCCGGCCATGTCATGACCGAACGACGTTATGCTCGTGACAGTACTGCCAACGGATGTCAGGAGTCAAATGATTTTCACCGATGACACGATCGCGGCCCTGGGCTTCGTCGCCGCACTGGCCGACACCGTGCCCGCGGCATCCGAATCGGGCCTCGACGAACTCTCGACACCCGCGCAGCTCGCCGCGGTGCTCGACGACTGGTGGTACTCGGGCCGGCGCGACGGCACCGCCGCCGAAGTCGCCGAGGTGGCCGCCGCACGCGACCGGCTGCGGGCCCTCTGGCGGCTCGACCGTGACGACGCCGTCGTCGAGGTCAACGCGATCCTCGACGAATCCGGCGCCCTGCCCCGGCTCGTGCGCCACGACGACCTCGACTGGCACGTGCACGCGACCAGCAGCGACGCGCCGCTGTCCGAGCGCATCCTCGTCGAGGCGGCCATGGCGTTCGTCGACGTCATCCGCGCCGACGGCACGGACCGCCTGCGCGTCTGCGAGGCCGACGACTGCGAGGGCATCTACGCCGACCTCTCGAAGAACGCCTCTCGCCGGTTCTGCAGCACGCGCTGCGGCAACCGCATGGCCGCCCGTGCGCGCCGGGCGCGTATCGAATAGCCCGGGAATGACGAAAGCCCCCGGCCACAGACGTGGCGGGGGGCTTCCGCAAGAAGTTCGCGGTTTCTTCGAGAGCCGCAGAGACGACTCTGCTTAGCGGCGCAGGCCGAGACGCTCGATGAGCTTGCGGTAGCGCGTGATGTCGACATCGGCGAGGTAGCCGAGCAGACGACGACGCTGACCGACGAGAAGGAGCAGGCCACGACGCGAGTGGTGGTCGTGCTTGTGCTCTTTCAAGTGCTCGGTGAGGTCTTTGATTCGCTTGGTGAGAAGCGCGATCTGAACCTCGGGGGAACCAGTGTCACCGGGGTGCGTCGCGTACTCTTCGATGATCGCCTTCTTGACGTCTGCTTCGAGTGCCATAGATGGGATCCCCTCTCTCTTCGTTGCGCGCTGCCCGTGGCCGAATGCCTGGGCTCTCTTTGTGCGCGGCCGTCATGACGGCAACCTCAATACTCTACCAGAGCGGATGCCTCGTGGCCGACCCCGCTCGCTCAGCCGACCTCGATCACGGCCTTGCCGAGCACAGCGCCCGATCTCAGGCGCGCGAGCTGCTTCGGCACCTGCTCGAGCGGGTGCGGGCCGTCGATGACCGCCCGCAGTGCCCCGGATGCGGCGAGGGCCGCGAGATCGGGCAGGTCGCGATTCGGCACCGCGGCGAGCAGCCCGACGTGCCCACCGGCCCGCGCACCGGCCGCGAGCACCTGGGCGATGCGGCGCGGGCTGCCGCCGATGTAGACCGCACGACCCCCCTCGGCGAGCAACGCACGTGCCTGCGCCGGAGGCAGCGCCCCGACCACGTCGAGCACGAGGTCGAAGGGCTCGCGCGGCTCCTGCGCGTCGCCCACGCCCGTGGCCACGACATCGGCTCCGAGCCCGTCGAGCGCGTCGAGCTTCCACATCGCCCGCTCGACGGCGGTCAGGTGCGCCCCGCCGCGCTTGGCGAGCTGGATCGCGAAGGTGCCCACTCCGCCGCCGGCGCCGACGATCAGCACCCGACGCCCGCGCAGCGAACCGACCGTCGATCCGCTCGGGGCGACGGCATCCGCGCCGCCGAGCGCCTGCCACGCCATGCTCGCGGCCTGCGGCAGCGCGGCGGCCGTCAAGTCGTCGAGCCCGGCCGGACGCGGCACGAGGGCATCCTCGCGCGCGACGACCACCTCGGCGAAGCCGCCCCAGCCGGATGCCGAGAGCTCGCCGAAGACGGCCTCGCCGACGCGGTGCCGGGTCACGCCCGACCCGACGGCGATGACGACGCCGGCGACATCCGAACCGATCACCCGATGTTTCGGGCGGAACGGCGCCGCAAGACGCACGAGCGTCGCACCGGTCGCAAGGTCGACGTCCCACGAGTTGAGCGAGACCGCGGCGACGCGCACCGCCACTTCCCCGGCGGCCGGCCGCGGCTCGGCGAGCTCGGCCAATCGCATGACCCGTTCCGGCGGGCCGTATCGGTCGAGCACGATCGCGCGCATGCGCAGCATCATCTCACCTTGCTTGCGGCGCGGCCGCCGGTGCGCGAAGCTGCACGCATGCGAAAGCCAGTTCTCGTCGCGATCGGTGCGCTCGTCGCCATCATGGGCGTGGTCTTCACGCTCCAGGGTGTCGGACTCATCGGCGGCAGCGCCATGACCGGCTCCACGTTCTGGGCGATCCTCGGGCCGATCATCGCGCTCCTCGGCGTCGCCCTCGTCGTCGTCGGCCTTCGGAGCGGCCCCAAGGGCTGAGTCGGCCAGCGCCACGGTGCCTCGACCTTTCGATGCTCACAGGGCACACTGGCCGTATGGCCTACGCGATGAAGCGAATCTACGACGCGGTCGAACCTTCAGACGGCTTCCGGGTGCTGGTCGACCGATTGTGGCCCCGCGGGGTCTCGAAGGAGCGTGCCGACCTCGACCTCTGGCTGAAAGACATCGCTCCCTCGGCCGATCTGCGCAAAGAGTGGCACCACAACCCCGAGCGCCACGACGAGTTCGTGGCTCGCTACGTCGCCGAACTCGACGCCAATCCCGCCACCGACGAGCTCCTCGCTCTCGGCGGCGCGCACGACCACGTCACGCTCTTGTACTCGTCGCACGACCCGAGCGTCAACCACGTCGCGGTGATGCTCGGGTGGCTGCGCGATCACGGGGCTGCCGTCGAGGACTGATCCGTCTGAGCGCCGGGGCGAATGACGGAGACCGAGGCGTCGGCTCCGCCACCAGACTCCGTGGTTCTCGTCTTGCGGCGCCGAAACGGCGGGCGTAGCCTGCGAACCGATCGCAGGAAGTGAGCAGACATCATGATCACGACTCGACGAGCGCGCACTGCAGCGCTCACCTTGGCCGCCATCGCCGCACTCACCTTCGCCGGCGCGGGCGCCGCGCAGGCGAAGCCGCCGGGAACACCAGCGATCCCGCTCAACAACGAGCAGGAAGCGCAGACGACCGGCGCAACCGGCGGGGCACGGGGATTCTTCGCCTACACGATCGATGACGGCGAATTCTGCTACACGCTCGAGGTGTCGGGCCTCACCACCGGCGCCGTGGCGGCGCACGTGCACCTCGGCCCGCGCAACGTCGCCGGCCCCGTCGTCATCCCGATCCCGGTGCCGAACTCGACGAGCTTCGAGGTCTCCGCCTGCACGATGCCCGCCTCGACGTTGCTCGACGCGATCACGGCGAACCCGAAGGCGTACTACGTCAACGTGCACACGCCGATGTTCCCGGGCGGCGAGGCGCGCGGCCAATTGAAGTAACGGCGCCCTACGGCGCCAGCAGGAAGATCGCCGGCCATCCCGTGTGCGCGTACACGATGACCGCGAACACCACGGCGTCGAAGAGCATGTGCACGACGAACACGTACGTGAGCGACTTCGTGAGCTTGAACGTGTACCCCTGGATCAGCGCGAACGGGATCGTGAGCAGCGGCCCCCACGACTGGTAGCCGAGCTCCCACAGGAACGACACGAACACGATCGACTGCAGCAGGTTCGCCTGCCACGCCGGAAAATGCCGGCGCAGCAACGTGAACACCGTGCAGATGAAGAAGAGCTCGTCCCACGTGCCGACCGCGCCGACCCCGACGAAGAGGCGCGCGATCGTGTCGGGCTCGGTCACGGTCGGCCAGTTCTGGTAGACACCCGAGCTGATGAAGTAGAACGGCAGGATCAGCCAGCCGGCGAGCGTCACGAAGATCAGGTAGAGCCACTGCGTGCGAGTCCAGCGGCGACCGGTGCGCCACGGGAAGCGGATGACGCGCTCGCGGTACACGTATCGCGAGATGACGTAGGGCACGAGCACGGCGAGCCCGAGCACGACCGCGAAGCGCACCATTCCCTCGTCACTGAGGTCGGCCTTGAGCGAGACCGTCGAGATGATGACCTGGCCGATCGCGATGAGCGCGAGGTCGGCGGCGAGCCGCTCGGTGCGGCCCGAGCGGTCGCAGATCCAAGCCGCGACGAGGCCCGCCGCGAGCATCGCGTAGCCGGCGATCGGCACCATGAACCCGAAGAGCGCGACCGCGGCACCGCAGACGAGCAGCGCCGGCACAAGCGCGATGGGGTGCGTTCGCAATTGCGGCAGGGCGGTGGATGCCGCGGGGCCCGCGCCCGGCGCCCGGTGCTCGTTCATCCGCTGCATCCGTTCGTCGGCGACATCGGCCACGCTCCGTCTACTCGCCATCGCCGAGCGTGCCGCGGCGCACGGCGTCGACCCACTTCGCGAGGAACACGGCGCCCGCCTCGTCGTGGATGAGCTCGCCCGCGGTCAGCACCGGGTAGCGGGTCGCGGGCACGCCGTCGGCCGGGCGCACGTCGACATGCCGCACCGACTCGCCGCGGTCGGCCAGCCACTCCGACATCGCATAGTCGGTGCGCGAGTCGCCCATCGTGCGCCAGTGCAGCGGGCGGATGCCGCGCTCTTCGAGCAGTTCGACCGCGCGCGCCGCCCCGAGGTCTTTGCCGAGGCGCACCGACTCCACATCGGTCGAGATGATCGTCGGGTCGATGCGCCAGTGCACCCGCCCCGCGGCATCCGGTCGCTCATGTCCTTCGCGAACCGTGCCGAACCCGTGCGCGGCGAGAACCTCGTGCGCGTGGTCGTCGACGCCCGACTGCGCCGCGAGATAGGCGTCGGATGCCACGTGCACATGCTGCTCGACCGAGACCATCGCCCGCTTGGTCTCGTCGAAGAACCCGAAGTCGTCGAAGAAGGTGCCGACGTAGTCGCGCATGGCGTCGGAGAACTCGACCGGTATTGCGAGCTCGTGGTCGACGTGCACCTCGCCCAGACCGTCGGTGCCGATCGCAGCCCAGACCGCGCCCTTCTCGCAGATCGCCCAGACGGGGGCGCCCGGCTCGAGACCCGCGGCGAGCAGCGGCGGCACGACCTGTTCGGCGATGAACGCGTCTGAGCGGCCCGTGTTGAAGACGACGGGGTTGCCGGCGTTCGCAAGCGCCGCGAGGTCTCGGGCGATCGACGGAATCGCGATCGACCGCGTCACCGGGCTCGCGATGGGGCCGTCGACGTCGAGCAGCAGGCCGAGAAGCGGGGTGGTGGTCACGGTTCCAGCCTACGGGCGCGCGCGACCGGCCACCTCGTCGGCGCGTGCCGGTCTCGTCGGCGCAGTGCCGGTCTCATCGGCGCGGTACTGGTCTCATCGGCGCGGTACTGGCCGATGTCGCCGGCAGGTGCGAGCATCGATCCATGCAGCAGATCGTGCCTCCCTACCTGCTCGACCGCATCGCCCAGACCGCCGGGCCGCGCTTTCCCCTCGCGGCCGAGGCGGCCCGTCGCGCCCTGCTGCGCGAGCCCCCGGCGCGACTCGGCGTCGGGCCGCTGCCCGAGCTGCCGAGCGTGCTGCCCGACGCCCCGTCGAAACCCGACCGCCGCATCTCCGACGCAGAGGGCCGAGAGAAGCTGCCGGGCCGCCTCGTGCGCCGCGAGGGCGAGCGCGCCACGGGCGACGAATCCGTCGACGACGCGTACGACGGCCTCGGCGACACGCATCGCATGTTCGACCGTGTCTTCGGGCGCGACTCGATCGATGGCGCCGGCATGCCGCTCGAGGCCACCGTGCACTTCGGCGACAAGTACGACAACGCCTTCTGGGACGGCGAGCGCATGGTGTTCGGCGACGGCGACGGCGAGATCTTCCGGGGGTTCACCGGCTCGCTGAGCGTCATCGGCCACGAGCTCGCCCACGGCGTCACCGAGCACACCGCGAAGCTGCGGTACCAGGGGCAGTCGGGGGCGCTCAACGAACACATCTCCGACGCCTTCGGGGCGCTCGTCGAACAGTACGCGCTCGGTCAAGACGCCGAGGCGGCGAGCTGGCTCATCGGCGAGGGCGTCTTCACCGACGAGGTGCAGGGGCGGGCGCTGCGCTCGATGCTCGAGCCCGGCACGGCCTACGACGACGACGTGCTCGGGCGCGACCCGCAGCCCGGCCACATGCGCGACTACATCGAGACCGACGACGACAACGGCGGGGTGCACCTGAACTCGGGCATCCCGAACCGGGCGTTCGCCCTCGCGGCCGTCGAGCTCGGCGGCTTCGCGTGGGAGCACGTCGGTCGCATCTGGTACGACGTGCTCACCTCGGGGCGGCTGCCCGAGCGCGCCGACTTCGCCCTGTTCGCGGCCGAGACCGTGCGGGCGGCCCGCGAACGCTACGGGCGCGACAGCCGTGAAGAGCGGGCCGTCGCGAACGGCTGGTCGGCCGTCGGCATCGAGGTGCCGCGCGAGTAGCCGGCCGCTGCGCACGACCGCGGGAGTACCATCGCCACATGGACGTCATCGTGTCCCGCAGCGGTGGTCTCGCGGGAATGAGGCTCACCTGGGAAGTTCGCGTCGACGAACAGCCCGACCCCGACGAGTGGTACATCCTCATCGACGAGATCCCGTGGGGCCAGCCGCCGCCGTTGCCGCCCGAGCCCGATCGCTACGTCTACGACATCCGATGCGAGCCGCACAAGGCGACGCTCGCCGAGCGTCAGCTCACGGGGCCGTGGCGTCAGCTCGTGGATCGGGTGCAGAAGACGACGGATCCTGAGCGGCACGGCCCGAACCGATCGACGTCGAGCCCCGCGGCACCGCGCCCATCGACGCCGAGCCCATCGACGCCACGACGCCCCAAGCGATGAGCCCCTGGGCCGCCAGATAGGTCGACATGACCACGAAATCGTGGGGCGCGAACTCGTAGCCGGGCAAGAACCTGCCGATCGCGAGCACCGAGTCCGACACGATGAAGAACGCGCCGCCGAGCGCGATCCACCTCCCGTGCAGCGAGGCGCACACCGCCATCATGCCGATGGCCGCCGCGTAGAGCACGATCGGCGCGGCGAGCACGCCGGCGTGAGGCAGCAGCAGGCCGAGCACGACGATCATCCACGCCCAGTAGAGGTACGACCAGGCCGGCGGGTGACGGCGGCCGCGCGGCATCCGCAGGAAGAGCACGATGTAGACCACGTGCGCGAGCAGGAACGAGCAGAGCCCGGCCACGAACCATCCGTCGCCCGGGAAGGAGAGCAGCACATCGCCGCCCCATGAGAACGCGATGCCCGCCAGCAGCATCGGGGCCGGCGCCCGCAACGGCCGCACGACGAGCACGACGGCGAGTGCGAGCAACGGCATCAGCAGGGCCTTCGTCGCTGTCACGCTCCACGCCGGGCCGAGGTATTGCAGCACGAGGTGCAGGGCCGAAACGACGAGGTACGGGGCGAACGCGATGAAGGGCGAACGGATTCGGGTCACGGGTCGCGCCTCTCGGAGATCGGACTTCGGGCTCTCGAATGGTAGCCGAGGCGGAACGAGCGAGGGCCGCCGGCATCCGCCGACGGCCTTCGTGCACGAGTGATCGAGCTCAGCTCACGCCGAGCAGGTCGATCACGAAGATGAGCGTCTTGCCCGAGAGCTGGTGGCCGCCGCCCGCGGGGCCGTAGGCCTGCTGCGGGGGCACGGTGAGCTTGCGGCGGCCGCCGACCTTCATGCCGGGGATGCCCTCTTGCCAGCCGCTGATGAGCGCCTGGAGCGGGAAGTTGATGGACTGGCCGCGACCCCACGAGGAGTCGAACTCCTCGCCGCTGTCGTACTCGACGCCCAGGTAGTGCACGTCGACGGTCGAGCCGGGCTGCGCCTCGGCGCCGTCGCCGACGACGATGTCTTCGATCACCAGCTCGACGGGGGCCGGCCCCTCGGGAGCGTCGATCTCGGGCTTGCTGTTGGTATCGGTCATGGGTCAAGTTGAACAGGTTCGCGGCGTCGTCGCAATCGTGGACACCCGTCCACCTTGGTCTTGCGCTGACTGCGAACACGTTGCAGTCTGGAATTCGAGAACTCGTCGCCCCGTAGAGATGTCGGCCATGCCACACCACAGGGCGGCGAGTTTCTTCGTGTCGCGGGAGCGGCGACGTCGAAACGGATGCAGGCGGCATTCGCCGCCCCGTGGCGGGGGTTTGATGGGGTCGCGGGGTCAGGGGTCGGTTCGGTGCGGTCACATGAGGCGCGACCTGATGAGGAACCGCACCCCCTCGGGCGCCTCCACCGAGAACCCGCTGCCTCGGCCGGGCACGACGTCGACGGTGAGGTGGGTGTGGCGCCAGTACGCGAACTGCTCGGCCGACATCCAGAACGGCACGACGCGTTCGAGAGCAGGGTCGAAGGCGAGCTCGCCGAGCAGCACGTCGGCATCGCTCGTGATGAACTCCCCGGCGGGATAGCACATCGGCGAGCTGCCGTCGCAGCACCCGCCCGACTGATGGAACATGAGGGGCCCGTGCTTCAGCCAGAGTCGATCGAGGAGGTCGGCCGCCGCGGGTGAGAGCTCAACCCGCGGCGACGCCTCCCCCGCGATCGTGATCGACGCGACCACACGGCCGGCGATCCTCTCGAGGGACATCGGTTCGTTCCGATCAGAAGAACCCGAGCGGGTTCTCGTTGTAGCTGACGAGCAGGTTCTTGGTCTGCTGGTAGTGGTCGAGCGCGAGCTTGTTGTTCTCCCGCCCGATGCCCGACGACTTGTAGCCGCCGAACGCGGCACCCGCCGGGTACGCGTGGTAGTTGTTCACCCAGACCCGACCGGCTTGGATGTCGCGGCCGGCGCGATAGGCCTCGTTGCCGTTGCGACTCCAGACACCGGCGCCCAGCCCGTAGAGGCTGTCGTTGGCGATCGAGATGGCGTCGTCGTAGTCGGTGAAGCTCGTGACGGCGACGACAGGGCCGAAGATCTCCTCCTGGAAGAGCCGCATGCGGTTCTGGCCTTCGAAGATCGTGGGCTGCACGTAGTAGCCGCCGCTCAGATCGCCGCCGAGATCGGCCCGCTCGCCGCCGAGCAGCAGTTTCGCCCCCTCCTGCTTGCCGATGTCGATGTAGCTGAGGATCTTCTCGAGCTGGTCGTTCGACGCCTGCGCGCCGACCTGCGTCTCGGTGTCGAGCGGGTTGCCCTGCTTCGCGAGCTTCGTGCGCTCGATCGCGTCGTCGAGGAAGGTGTCGTAGATCGATTTCTGGATGAGCGATCGACTCGGGCAGGTGCAGACCTCGCCCTGGTTGAACGCGAACAGGCTGAAGCCCTCGAGCGCCTTGTCGTAGAACGAGTCGCGGCGATCCGCGACGGACTCGAAGACGATGTTCGGGCTCTTGCCGCCGAGCTCGACGGTCGAGGGGATGATGTTGTTCGAGGCGTATTGCATGATCAGTCGACCAGTCGTGGTCTCGCCCGTGAACGCGATCTTGCGGATGCGGTTCGAGGTCGCGAGCGGCTTGCCGGCCTCGATGCCGAACCCGTTGACGACGTTCACGACCCCCGGCGGAACGAGGTCGGCGATGAGCTCCATGAGCACGAGGATCGAGGTCGGGGTCTGCTCGGCGGGCTTCAGCACGACGGCGTTGCCTGCGGCGAGCGCGGGGCCGAGCTTCCACACCGCCATCAGCAGTGGGAAGTTCCACGGGATGATCTGCCCGACGACGCCCAGCGGCTCCTGGAAGTGGTAGGCGACGGTGTCTTCGTCGAGCTGGGTGAAGCTGCCCTCCTGCGCGCGGATCAGGCTCGCGAAATAGCGGAAGTGATCGGCGGCGAGCGGCAGGTCGGCGTTCAGCGGCTCGCGGATCGACTTGCCGTTGTCCCAGGTCTCTGCGACGGCGAGCCGTTCGCGGTGCTGGTCGATACGGTCGGCGATCGCGTTCAGGATGCCCGCGCGGTGCGCGGCACTCGTGCGGCCCCACGCGGGTGCCGCCCTGTGCGCCGCGTCGAGTGCGGCTTCGATGTCGGCGGCGGTGCCGCGGGCGACCTCGGTGAACGCCCTGCCGTTGACTGGCGAGATGTTCTCGAAGTACGCGCCCTCGACGGGCTTCACCCACTCGCCGCCGATGAAGTGCTCGTATCGGGGTGCGAACTCGATCAGTGCGCCGGCGGTGCCGGGCGCGGCATACACGGTCATCGTGTGCCTCCAGTGACGTCATTGTCGGATGCCCCGGATCCGGGGCCGACATCACGGTAGGTCGACGAGGGTTGCCGCGTGGTTGCCCCAAGGTTGCAGTCGCGTTGCGACGAGCGGATGCCACGGCATCCGCTCGGCTCGAACGCCGCGAGCCGTCAGGCGAACCGCTCGAGGTGCGCCACGACCGACGCCCGCTTCGGCGAACGCGGCGGGAGCACGGCGAGGCAGGCGCGCCAGACCTCGGGATCGTGCCGCGCCTCACGCTCGGCGTATGCGAGCAACAGGTCGGGAGCGGCGTCGGCGAGCATCGACTCGCGAAGACGACCGGCGAGCTCCTCGCGGATGTCGACGATTCCGGGCGCGATCGAGGCCGGGAGCACCGGCCCCTGGTACCGTTCGAACGCCCGCCGCAGCGAGCCCTGCCCGATCAGCCGCATGACCGTCGCAGCGTCGACCGCGAGCGGTTCGGCGAGCCGATACGGGCGCGACTCGAGGCTGGGCAGCCCCGCTATCTCGAGCACTCGCCGCAGGCGCACGAGCTCGGCGCGGAGGGTCACCGGCGAGGCGCCCGACTCGTACAGCAGGTCAGCGAGCCGCTCGGCGCCGAGGCCGCGCGGGTGCCACGCGAGCAGGGCGAGGAGCTCGGCGTGCCGCGGACTCAGCTCGTGGCCGCTGTACCTCGGACGGTGTTCGCCGAGCACGGTCAGCTCGGCAGGTTCGGGCCGCTCGCGGGCGCCCCGCGAGCGGCGGGTCGAGGTCTGCGTCGCAGCCCGCGCCGCGGTCTCGAGCTTCGCGATGCGCAACTGCGCCTCGACGGCGGCGACCGTGGCTGACACGAGCGAGAGGGTGTGCGGCGCGACCGCGTGGTCGGTGCCCGTGATGTCGATCACCCCGAGCAACGCCCCCGTCTCAGGATCGTGCACGGGGGCGGCGGTGCAGCTCCACGCGTGCGCCAGACGGTTGAAGTGCTCGGCGCCGCGGATCTGCACGGCCCGGTCGAGCTCGACGGCGGTGCCCGGCGCACTCGTGCCGACCATCGACTCCGACCAGTCGGCGCCCGCGACGAACAGCATGTCCTCCGCACGGCGGCGCAGGCCCGCATCGCCCTCGACCCACAGCAGACGGCCGCGCTCGTCACCGACGGCGACGATCAGCCCCGCGTCATCCGCCCCCTCGATGAGGAGCCGTCGGATGATCGGCATCATGGGGGCGAGCGCGTGCCTCGCCCGGTAGCCGTGGAACGCGTCTTCGCCGAGGTCGAGGCCTGGCAGCGCACGGTCCGGATCGATCGCCCCGCGAAGTGCCCGCTCCCACGAGTCGCGTACCACCGGCCGAAGGGTGAATGGGGTCGATCCGATCGTGATCACGTCGTCTTGGGCACGCTGCAACGCGTCGCGCAGGTCGTTGCCGGCGAATGCCGAAACGCGCCGCCGCGGCTCGGGCATGCCGCCTCCGATCGCCGTCAATCCGGATACGACCAGCATAACCGCGCCCGGCCGACGAGCACCCTCAGCTCAACAGAACCCTCAGCTCAACACACCCTCAGCTCAGCAGCACCCGCCGGTCGACGACGACGGCCGCGAGGAGCGCCCGCTCGTCGGCGTGCGTGCGCTCGCCCGCGAGCCCGGTGGCGATGCGCTGACGGGTGAACGCGAGGTGCGTGGCATCCGTGATGAGCTGCTTCATGACTCGGGTGCGCGGGGGCGTCTGGGCCTTCGCCCAGGCCCGCGCCTGCCGCCGGCCGGCGGGCGTCGCGAGCATCTCGACCTCTGCGGGGCTGAACCAGCCGGCCGCACCGTACTCGGCGAGGCGGCGCCGGGTGACCCGCACCTCTTGGCGACGCAGCAGCACGGTGAGCACGACGGCGGCGATGAAGATCGGCACCTGCACGGTGAAGTAGAGGCCGATGGCGTCGACCGCGAAGGTGAGCGAACCGTTCCAGAGGGCATGCAGCGCGACCGCACCGAGCAGGCCGGCGAGGAACCACCCGACGACGCCCGCTCCCCCGCCGCGTCGTGCGCCGATGCCGATGGCGAGCCCGGTGCACACCGTGAAGAGCACGTGGGCGAACGGCGAGAAGAGGCCGCGCACCACGAACGTGGCGCCGAGCGTCTGCGCGCCGCCCTCGGCGAGTGCAGTGCCGAAGTAGAGCACGTTCTCGGTGAATGCGAAGCCCGCGGCGACGGTCGCAGCGTAGACGATGCCGTCGACCGGGCCGTCGAAGTGCGACCGCGAGAAGGCGTAGATGAGCAGTACGCCGATGCCCTTCGCGAGCTCTTCGACGAAGGGTGCCTGCACGACCGCCTGCAGCGCCTCGTCGGGTGCGCCGCCCGGCTCGGCGAACTCCAGCGCGAGCTGCACGCCGAGGTCGACGACGAGCGCGATCGCCACCGACACGGCGGCGCCCCAGAGGAACGCGAACCAGAGGGCCCAGCGCGGCTCGGGCTCCCAGCGGTCGACCCAGCGCACGGCGAGCAGCACGAGCGCGAGCGGCACGAGGGCGAGCAGCGATCCGACGGCGACGGTCGGCACGCCGAGACCGGTCGCGAGGTAGGCGATGACCAGGAGGCCCACGACCCCGGCGACGACGATGCCGATCACCGCGAAGACCCGGCCGCCGCTGCGCGGCTTCGGCGAGGTGTTCCAGATCGGCGGCGCCGGCGATGGGTTCGGTGCGGGGTCTGGGGCTGCCTGCGGGGCCACGGAGGTCACCGGGGCAGCTTATCGAGCGGGTGGCTGCGCGGGAGCGGCCGCCGAGGATTCGGGGCGCGACGGCGCAGCGAACATGACCCCGGGGTTCAGGATCCCCGTCGGGTCGAAGAGCGCCTTGATGCCGCGCTGCAGCTCGAACGAGTCGTCGCCGAGTTCGTCGGCGAGCCAGCGCCGCTTCAGGATGCCGACGCCGTGCTCGCCCGTGAGCGTGCCGCCGAGCGCGACCGCCGTGCGGAACATGTCGTCGGCGGCCGCCCACACGTGCTCGGGCACCTCGTCGCCCGTGAACACGAAGTTCGGGTGCAGGTTGCCGTCGCCCGCGTGCGCGACCGTCGGGATCTCGACACCGTGGCGACGCCCGATCTCCTCGATCGCCCGGAACATCTCGGGCAGCCGAGAGCGCGGCACGGCCACGTCTTCGATGAGCACCTGCCCCGAGGCGGCGAGTGCCGGGTGCATCGCCCGGCGGATGTCGAGCAGGCGCTCGCCCATCGCGGCATCCGTCGACAGGCTCACCCGGCCGCCCGCCTCGGCGAACAGGCGCGCGATCTCGGCCGCCTCCTCGGCCGCGCCGGCGCCATCGCTCTGCGCGAGCAGAAAGGTCTCCGACGGCGCGAGCGACTCGAGCGGGGTTCCGGCGAGCTCGGCCGCTCCGAGGTGGGCGGCGATGCGCGCGAGCGCGGCGGCGTCGATGAGTTCGAGCACGGCCGGTCGCAGCCGGGCGGCCGTGACGGCGGCGGATGCCGCGGCGCCCGCCTCGACGTCGGGAAGCACGGCTGCGACGGTGACCGTCTCGCCCTGCGTGATCGGGCGCAGCCGCACCGTCGCCTCGACGATCACACCGAGCGTGCCCTCGGAGCCCGTGAAGAGCGCCGTGAGGTCGTACCCCGTCACGCCTTTCACCGTGCGGTGGCCGGTGCGCAGCAGGCGCCCGTCGGCGAGCACGACCGCGAGGCCGAGCACCGCCTCGCGGGTGACGCCGTACTTCGCGCAGAGCAGCCCGCCCGCATTGGTGGCGATGTTGCCGCCGATCGACGAGATGGCACGGCTCGCAGGGTCGGGCGCGAACCAGAGTCCGCGAGCCGCGAGGGCGTCGTTCAGGTCGCCGTTCAGCACACCGGGCTCGACGACGGCGAGCTCGTCGGCCTCCGACACCTCGAGCACCCGGTTCATGCGCGACACGTCGAGCACGATCGCGCCGGGGCTCGCGATGGCGCCCCCGGCGAGCCCGGTGCCGGCGCCGCGCGGCACGACCGGGGTGCCGTCGGCGTGGGCGATGCGCATCACGGCCTGCACGTCGGCGACGGATGCCGCGTGCACGACCGCGATCGGCGGCGTCTCGCTGCGCCATCCCGAGCGGTCTTCGCGGGTGGCCTCGAGCGCGGCGGCGTCGGTCGTGACGGCGGCGCCGAGGGCGTCTTGCAAGCGGGTGACGACGGCGTGCGGCATCCTTCAACGCTAGCCTTGTCTGAACCCTCGGCGCCCGGCGCCCGACTTGAAGTGGATGACTCGTGACCCGATTGCTCGACACGCACGTCCACGTCTGGGATCCGACCCGGTTCGACTACCCGTGGCTGTCTGGTCTGCCGACCGTCGACCGGCCGTTCCTGCCCGCCGACATCGACCGAGCCGACGGTGCGACCGCACGGATGGTGTTCGTCGAGGCCGACTGCGCCCCTGCGTTCGCACTCGACGAGGTGCAGTGGGTCGCCGGGTTCGGCGACGCGTGGCCCGAGCTGGCGGGCATCGTCGCCGCCGCCGATCTGCGGGCCCCCGATCTGGCCGCCCGTCTCGACGTGCTCACGTCGAACGGCCCGGTGGTCGGCGTTCGACACCAGTTGCAGTCGGAGCGGGCGTCGGACTTCGCCGACCCCGAACTCGTCGCGGGTCTGCGCCTGACGGCCGAACGCGGGCTCACCTTCGATGCCTGCGTCACCCACGACCAGTTGCCCGAGCTCGTGACGCTGCTCGGTGCCGTTCCCGATCTCGACGTCGTGCTCGATCATCTCGGCAAGCCTCCCGTCGACGACGGCATCGTCAGCGCGGCGGGTCGAGCCTGGGGTGCTGCGATCGAGCGACTCGCCGAGCTGCCGCGCGTTCGGGTGAAGCTCTCGGGCCTCGCAGCCGAAGCGAGCGATCGAACCCTGTTCGACGTGAATGCCGACGCGTTCATCGCGCACGCGGTCGCAGTGTTCGGCGTCGACCGCGCCATGATCGGCAGCGATTGGCCGGTCAGCGCCGAACTCGGCGTCGGCGGCACCCTGAAGGCGTGGCTCGACCGGCTCCGGCGTGTGACCGGTGCCACCGGCGATGAGTGGTCGGCACTCGAGTTCCGCACCGGGTCACGGTTCTACGGTCTCGACGGGTCGGCCGAGTGAGCGCACCCATGTCCGTTTTCCGCTGATCCATGTCGGCGGGTCGTGCAAGGCTGGTCGTATGACCAGCACCTCGACCGCCCCCGACCGGCTGCGCGGCGATCCGCTCGACGACCCCGTCTTCGCCGAACGGTACCGGGCGATGCGGGCGCGTGACGCCCGCTTCGACGGGCAGTTCATCACGGGGGTGCACTCGACCGGCATCTACTGCCGGCCGAGCTGCCCGGCGGTCGCGCCGAAGGCCGCGAACGTGAGCTTCTACCTCACCGCGGCCGCCGCTCACGAGGCCGGACTGCGCGCCTGCAAGCGGTGCCTGCCCGACGCGGTGCCCGGCTCCCCCGAGTGGGATCTGCGCGACGACCTCGCCGCCCGTGCCATGCGCCTCATCGCCGACGGCGTCGTCGAACGCGAGGGTGTGCCCGGTCTCGCCGCCCGACTCGCGTACACCCCGCGGCACGTCACCCGGGTGTTGAAGGGCGAGCTGGGCGCCGGCCCGCTGGCGCTCGCGCGGGCGCACCGGGCGCAGACCGCGCGGTCGCTGCTCACCTCGACGACCCTGTCTGCCGCCGACGTCGCGTTCGCCTCGGGGTTCGGCAGCATCCGCCAGTTCAACGACACCATCCGCGAGGTCTACGAGCGCACGCCGCTCGAACTGCGCGCCGTCGCCCGAGTGCGAGAGCGCGAACCGCGAGCCGGCGCCGGTGCGCATGTTCACGGCGCGCCCGCCCAGGGTGCGCCCGCCCGCGGGGCGCCCGGACAGGCACCGGCCGGCGACGCGCCGGTCGAGGGCAGCGTGATCCGGTTGCGGCTGCCCGCGCGAGCGCCGTTCAACGCTGCGGGCGTCTTCGACTGGCTCGCCGCCCGCGCCCTCGACGGCGTCGAGGTGGTCGCCGCCGACCGCTACGAACGAACCCTGCGCCTGCCGGGCGGCCCGGCCTCGATCGCCTTCGCCGTCGCGGGCGACACCGCGGCACCCGCGATCGACGTCGAGGCGCGCCTCGCGACCCTCGCCGACCTGCCGCCGCTCGTGGCGCGGGTGCGCCGGCTCTTCGACCTCGACGCCGACGCCGTGGCGATCGACGAGGCGCTGTCGAGCGACCCGGCGCTCTCGGCCTCCGTCGCCGAGACACCCGGTATTCGAGTGCCCGGATGCCTCGATCCGCACGAACTCGTCTTCCGAGCGCTCATCGGGCAGCAGATCTCGGTGAAGGCGGCGCGCACCGCCCTCGCGCGGCTCTCCGCCGAGCTCGGCGAACGCATCGCGCCGCACGCCGACGGCGCACCGTCGATCCTCTTCCCCACCGCCGAGGCGATCGCCGAGCACGGGTACGGGGTGCTCCGCGGGCCTGCGGCACGGATCCGCACGATCGTCGATGTCGCGGCGCGACTCGCATCGGGCGAACTCGTCGTCGCCTCCGAGTGCGAACGCCGGCAACTGCAGGTCGACCTCCTCGCGATTCCGGGCATCGGGCCGTGGACGGCGGGCTACGTCGCGATGCGGGTGACCCGCTCGCCCGACACGCTGCTCATCGGCGACCTGGCACTGCGGAACGGCGCTGAGCGGCTCGGACTGCCGGCGACCGAGCGCGAGCTCGCCGCCTACGGCCGGCGGTGGGCACCCTGGCGCAGCTATGCCTCGATGCACCTCTGGCGCGCCGCCGGCGCAAAGATCTGATGTCTCGGCTCGCACGCGGTACGATCACGGCATGGCCGTCACCGACGAAGCGATTCTGCGCATCAAAGAAATGATCATCGCGGGCGAACTCGCCCCCGGAGACCGGCTGCCCCCCGAGAAGGAACTGAGCGAACGGCTCGGTCTCTCGCGCTCCTCGCTCCGCGAGGCGGTCAAGGCGCTCGAGGTCATCCGCGTGCTCGATGTGCGCCGCGGCGACGGCACGTACGTCACGAGTCTCGAACCCCGCCTGCTGCTCGAGGCGATGTCGTTCGTCGTCGACCTGCACGACGACCAGTCGGTGCTCGAGATCTTCGCCGTCCGGCGCATCCTCGAACCCGCGGCGACCTCGCTCGCCGCTCGCAACGCCGATCCCGACGACGTCGAACGCCTGCGCGAGATCGTCGAGAGCGTCGACCACGCGGCGGGCGTCGAAGCGCTCGTCGAGCACGACCTCGAATTCCACCGCGGCATCGCCGACGCCGCGGGCAACACCTACCTCGCGAGCCTCATCGACTCGCTGTCGAGCCACACCGTGCGCGCGCGCATCTGGCGCGGCATCACGCAGGAGAGCGCGGTCGAGCGCACCCTCGCCGAGCACCACGCGATCCTCGACGCGATCGAGGCGGGCGACCCCGACCTCGCCGCCGCGCTCACCGTCGTGCACGTGAGCGGCGTCGAGCAGTGGCTGCGCTCGGCACTCTGAACGACCCGCGCGCGGCCCGCACTGCGCGCAAGCCGCGCCGCGGGCGCCACCCTCGAGCGCGCCGCGAGCAGCCGCGCCCTGCGCTCTGCGCCATGGGCCCTGCGCCCTGAGCACGACGAAGGGGCGCCGGTCGAAACCGGCGCCCCACGCGACATCCGCTCGGCTTACTCGTAGAGCACGGCCTGGATCTCGTCGTCGTCGATGTTCGACACGTCGTACCAGTAGTAGCCGGTGTCGATCGTCTTCGGCAGGGTCTTGCCGGCGAGCGCCTCGACGGCCGCCTTCACCGTCTCGTAGCCGATGCCGACGGGGTTCTGCGTGATCGCGCCGACCATGAGACCGTCGCGGATCGCGTCCATCTGGGCCTTGCCCGAGTCGAAGCCGACGACCGCGAGGGTGGCCGGGTCGATGCCGAGCTCCTTGACGGCCTGCACGACGCCGATGGCCGAACCCTCGTTCGAGCCGTAGATGCCCTTCAGGTCGGGGTTGGCCGCGATGATCGCCTTGGCGAGGTCGGCCGACTTCGCCTGGTCGCCGCCGCCGTACTGGATGTCGACGATCTCGATGTTCGGCTCGTTCTCCTCCATGTAGTCGACGAAGCCGTCGCGACGCTCCTGACCGGTGACCGAGGTCTGGTCGTGCACGACGAGGGCGACCTTGCCCTCGTGGCCGATCGCGTCGGCCATGTGCTTGGCGGCCTCGCCGGCCGCGGCGAGGTTGTCGGTCGCAGCGGTCGTCAGCGGGATGTCGCTGTCGACGCCGGAGTCGAACGCGATGACGGGGATGTTCGAGTCCTTCGCCTGCTGCAGCAGCGGGTCGGCAGCCTGGCTGTCGAGCGCGGCGAAGCCGATCGCGGCGGGGTTCTTGTCGAGGGCGGTCTGCAGCTGCTGGATCTGCTGGTCGACGTCGGCCTCGGTGTCGGGGCCCTCGAAGGTGATCTCGACGTCGAACTCCTCGGCGGCCTGCTCGGCGCCCGACTTCACGGCCTGCCAGAACTGGTGCTGGAAGCCCTTCGAGACGAGGGCGATGTACGGCTTGGCGCCGTCGGCTCCGTCGGAGCCGGAGCCGCCGCCGTCGCTCGCGCAACCCGAGAACACGAGGGCTGCGGCTACGGCGCCGACGATGACGCCCATCGATCGCTTCTTGAACATGTCACTCCTTGATGTGTGGGTGTTGGTTGGTGCAGATGGTGCAGATGGTGCTGCGGTTTCGCGGTTCGGACGAGGTCGTGCTGGATGCCGCCGGCACGCCGGCAGGGCGCATGATGCGGTCGGTCAGGAACGCCGGCGTCGCAGCATGTCGAGATACACGGCGACGAGGATGACGATGCCGACCGCGACCGACTGCCATTCCTGCGGCACCGAGATGATGCGCAGGCCGTTGGTGAGCACCGCCATGATGAGCGCACCGATCACGGTGCCGATGATCGAGCCCTTGCCGCCCTGCAGCGAGGTGCCGCCGATCACCACCGCCGCGATCGCCTCGAGCTCGAGCCCCATGCCGCCGGTCGGCTGCGCCGACGAGAGGCGCGACGCGCTCAAGACGCCGGCGAGACCCACGAAGAGCCCCGCGAGCGTGTAGATGACGATCTTCCAGCGGCGCACGTTGACGCCCGAGAGTGCCGTCGCCGCTTCGTTCGAGCCGATCGAGAAGGTGTAGCGCCCCACGATCGTCTTCGACAGCAGCACGGCCGCGATGACGATCATGACGATGAAGATCGCGACGCCGAGCGGGAAGCGCATGCCCGGGATCAGCGACAGGTTCATGATCGACTGGAACTCGGGGATGTCGTTGAAGTAGATCGGCTTGGTGCCCGAGATCACGAGCGAGAGTCCGGCGGCGATGAGCATCATGCCGAGCGTCGCGATGAACGACGGGATGCCGAGCACCGAGACGTTGAAGCCGTTGACGAAGCCGATGAGGCCGCCGAACAGGATCGTCGCCGCGACGCCCGCCCAGAGCGGCCAGCCGAGGTAGGTGAGGAACACGCCGGCCATGACCCCGCAGAGCACCATGCCGGTGCCGATCGAGAGGTCGATGCCGCCGGTGATGATCACGAAGGTCGTGCCGAGCGCCAGGATGCCGGTGACCGTGGCGGCTGTGAGGATCGACACGAGGTTGTTCGCCGTGAAGAAGTGCGGACTCAGGAACGAGAACACCGCGACGATCACGATGAGGCTCGCGAAGGCGAGCAGCTGCTGCAGCGAACCGCGCAGCCACGCGAGTCGGGGTGCGCCCTTCTCGACGGCGGCGAAGGCCGTCGTCGACGGGGTCGGTGCTGACGTTTGCGTCGTCGGGCTCATCGTGCGATCGTTCCTTCGCTGCTGAATCGGGTTGCGTAGTCCATGAGGTTCTCTTGAGTGGCCTCGGCGTTGTCGAGCACCGCCGTGAGGCGGCCCTCGGCCATGACGGCGATCCGGTCGGAGAGCCGGAGCACCTCGGGCAACTCGGAGGAGATCATGATGATCGCCTTGCCCTGATCGGCGAGCTGGCGCAAGAGGGCGTAGATCTCCTCCTTGGCCCCGACGTCGATGCCGCGCGTGGGTTCGTCGAAGATGAGCACCTCGCAGTCTTTCGCGAGCCACTTCGCGATGACGACCTTCTGCTGGTTGCCGCCCGAGAGGTTCTTCACGAGCTGCGCGGTCGAGGGGGTCTTGATGCGGAGCTTGTCGACGTACTCGCGGCCCGTCGCCTCGATGCGCGAACCGCTCACGAACCCGAGCCCCGAGACGTAGTCGCGAAGCGAGGCGAGCACGATGTTCTCGCGAACGCTGCGCTCGAGCAGCACGCCGAGCTGCTTGCGGTCTTCCGAGAGGTAGCCGATGCCGAGTCGGGCGGCCTCGGCGGGGTTCGCGATCTTCACCGGGCGCCCGTGCAGGCGCAGCTCGCCGGCTTCGATGCGATCGGCGCCCACGATGGCTCTGGCGACCTCGGTGCGCCCTGCGCCCATCAGGCCGGCGAACCCGAGGATCTCACCGGCGTGCACGTCGAAGCCGACATCGCGCAGCAGGTGCTTGGTGGTGAGGCCGCGCACCGAGAGGGCGGGCACGCCGGTCACCGTCAGTGCCGGCGGGCGCTGCTCACCGACGATCTCACGGCCCACCATGAGGGCGATGATCTCTTTCGGCTCGGTCTCGGCGGTCACCCGGGTGCCGATGTAACGGCCGTCGCGCAGCACGCTGATGCGGTCCGAGATGCGTGCGAGCTCCTCCATGCGGTGCGAGATGTAGATCACGCCGGTCTCCGGCGTGCGGAACCGCTCGATGAGCTCGAACAGCACGTCGACCTCGGTGTCGTTCAGCGCCGCGGTCGGCTCGTCCATGATGAGCACCTTCGCGTCGAACGAGAGCGCCTTGGCGATCTCGACCATCTGCTGGCGGGCCACGGTCAGTCGTTCGACGGGCTCGGCCGGATCGAGCGCGAGCCCGAGCCGGTCGAAGAGGTCTTGTGCGCGGCGGTTGAGGGCGCGCTCGTCGAGGAACAGGCCGGCCGAGCGGTGCTCGCGACCGATGAAGATGTTCTGCGCGACCGTCAGGTCGGGCATCAGGTTGAACTCCTGGTGGATGATCGAGATGCCGAGCTCTTGCGCGTGGCGCGGGCCCTCGATCGTGAGCTCTTCGCCGTTCAGCCGGAACGTGCCCGCGTCGGGCGTGTAGATGCCGGCGAGCAGCTTCATGAGCGTCGATTTGCCGGCGCCGTTCTCGCCGACGAGGGCGAGCACCTCGCCGTGCCGGAGGTCGAGTCGCACGTCGTCGAGCGCCTGCACGCCGGGGAAGCCCTTGCTGACCCCTTCGAGATCGAGGAGCGGAACGGTCGTGACTGCTGCGTCGCTCATCGTGCCGCCTCTGCCTGCGTGTAGTCGTTGACGACGCCCTTGCGGAGCACCACGTTGCCGTACGGCCGGAGTTCGCCGCTGCGCACGATCAGTTGCGCCGAGCGGGCGCGCTCGTAGAAGGCGAAGCGCTCGAGTTCTTCGACGCGGTCGGCCGTGGTCGCCGCAGCCGCGACGAGTTCGTGCTGCACGGGCAGTCGCTGCCCGCCCTCTGCCGCCATGAGCAGCACCGAGGCGCCCTGGTAGCCGTCGAGCGGCACGACGGTGCGGATCGCGCCGACGACGTCGGCGGCGGAGAGTGCGGGCGCTTCGACGACGACCGCACCGACGCGATGCGCCGGGAAGTTCGCATCGGCGACGACGAGCTCGTCTCCGTGGCCGAGCCGATCGAGCGCGGCGAGCAACTCGCCCCCGAGGATCGGATGGATACCACTCAGCACGTGCGCCTCTCTTCCTTGAGATCTGGGATGAGTGTACTACTCATCCGATGTTTCATCGATTCTGAGACAGATTTGTTGCATTCATGCGGTCGAACTGGGATAGACATCAGATTACTGGCCGCCATCTGGCGACGTGTCGTGCGGGATGAGCCCTTCCTCGCGCAGCCGGGTCCACAGCGAATCGGGAATCGCGGCGTGCGCGCGGGCGGCATTCTCGGCGATCTCCGCCGGGCGAGCCGACCCCGCGACGACGGACCGCACAGCGGGGTGCCGGAGCGGGAACTGCATCGCCGCGACGGGGAGCTCGACCCCGACCTCGCGGCAGACCTCGGCGAGGCGCATCGCATGGGCGAGCACCTCCGGCGGCACCGCCCCGTAGTTGTAGCGTGCCCTCGCGCCCGGCGTCGATGTCGAGAGCAGACCCGAGTTGTAGACGGCCGCGGCGACCACGCCGACACCGCGGTGCACGCAGAGCGGCAGCAGTTCGGCGAGCGCGGGCTGCTCGAGCAGGGTGTAGCGACCGGCGATCATCACGAGGTCGAGGTCGCCCTCGGCAACGGCGCGCGCCGCGGCATCCGCGTCGTTGGTGCCGATGCCCACGGCGGCGACGACGCCCTCGTCGCGGAGCCCGGCGAGTGCCGGCAGGCCTTCGTCGATGCCGCGATCGAGGTCGTAGACGTCGGGGTCGTGCAGGAACGCGATGTCGA
Organism: Agromyces sp. NPDC055520; assembly: GCF_053619715.1. Classification (NCBI taxonomy): domain Bacteria; kingdom Bacillati; phylum Actinomycetota; class Actinomycetes; order Micrococcales; family Microbacteriaceae; genus Agromyces; species Agromyces sp. NPDC055520. The sequence continues at coordinate 35,648 of NZ_JBSHJY010000028.1, forward strand.
TTCGGTCGAGGCCGAGACGTTCGAGCGAGTGCTCGATGCTCGTGCGCACCCCCGCCTCGGTGGGGTCGAATCGCCGCACCAGGTCGTTCGGCACGGCGAAGTCGAAGTCCATGTCGTCGCCGCCGTCGAACGCGGGGTTCGGGTCGAGCACGCGACCGACCTTCGTCGAGACCACGAACTCGTCTCGCGGCTTGGTGGCGAGGAAGGCGCCGAGGCGCCGTTCGCTGAGGCCCAGTCCGTAGTGCGGGGCGGTGTCGAAGTAGCGGATTCCGCTGTCCCACGCCGCGGCGAGGGCGGCGTGCGCCTCGTCGTCGCTCACCTCGCGGTAGAGGTTGCCGATCGACGCCGCGCCGTAGCCGAGGGGTCCGAGCCGCGCGGCGGAGGTCACGTCACGGGTCATGCACGCACCCCGTCGATCGCGTGGGCGCCGCGCCAGGTGTACGCCTCGACGGATGCCGCGTGCATCTCGGTGCCCGCACCCGGCGCGGTCGGTGTGACGTACCGGCCGCGGCGCACGACGGCGGGCGTCACGAAGTGCTCGTGCAGGTGGTCGACGAATTCGATCATGCGTCCGTCCATCGTGCCCGAGAGTGCCACGTAGTCGAACATCGACAGGTGCTGCACTGCCTCGCAGAGGCCCACGCCACCGGCGTGCGGGCAGACCGGCACCCCGAACTTCGCGGCGAGCAGCAGGTTCGCGATGTTCTCGTTGACGCCGCCGACGCGGGTGGCGTCGATCTGCATGACGTCCATGCCACGCGCCTGCAGCAGTTGCTTGAAGACGATGCGATTCTGCACGTGCTCGCCCGTCGCGACCTTGATCGGTGCGACGCCGCGCGCGATGGCGGCGTGGCCGAGGATGTCGTCGGGGCTCGTCGGCTCCTCGATCCACTCGATGCCGAACTCGGCGAGCGCGCGAACCCATTCGATCGCCGCATCGACGTCCCAGCGCTGGTTCGCGTCGATCGCGATCGGGAAGCCCTCGCCCACGGCGGCGCGGGCGATGCCGAGACGACGGATGTCGTCGGCGAGGTCGGCGCCGACCTTGAGCTTGATCTGGGGGTAACCGTCGGCGACGGCTTCGCGGCAGAGGCGGTCGAGCTTCTCGTCGGAGTAGCCGAGCCAGCCGGGCGTCGTCGTGTACGCCGGGTAGCCGACCTCGAGCAGGTGCGCGGTGCGCTCGGCCCGGCCCGGCGCGGCGTCGCGGAAGAGCTCGAGCGCCTCAGCCGGAGTGATCGCGTCGCTGAGGTAGCGGAAGTCGACGAGGTCGACGAGCTGCTCGGGCGCGAGTTCGGCGAGCAGGCGCCACAGCGGCAGGCCGGCGCGCTTGGCCTTGAGATCCCAGAGTGCGTTGATCACCGCGCCGATCGCCATGTGCATGACGCCCTTCTCGGGGCCGAGCCAGCGCAGCTGCGAGTCATGGGCGAGCAGGCGCCAGGCGGCGCCCATGTCGTCGAGCAGCGCCTCGACGTCGTGCCCGAGCAGGTGACCGCGGAGCGCATCGAGCGCCGCGACCTCGACGTCGTTGCCACGACCGATCGTGAAGACGAAGCCGTGCCCTTCGAGGCCGTCGGCCGCGTCCGTGCGCAGCACGAGGTAGGCCGCCGAGTAGTCGGGGTCGGGGTTCATCGCGTCCGACCCGTCGAGTTCGAGGGAGGTGGGGAAGCGGATGTCCCGGGTATCAACACTGACGATGGTGCTCATGACGTCCTTTCGTGGCGACCCCGAGCATAAACATCCGATGTCTTGTCTGTCAACTGCGGCAGGATGTGCGAGAATCTCCCAGAACCGGCCTGCTCGAGACTCAGACTTCTGATGTTCGCACAGCGCCACGATCGAGAGGACCAGCATGAGATTCGCCCGCCTCGGCAACGTCGGCACCGAGATCCCCGTCGTCATCGACGGCGACCGCACGCTCGACCTGCGCGCGATCACGGCAGACATCGACGGCGCCTTCCTGGGCGGCGACGGTGTCGAGCGCGCTCGCGCCGCACTCGAGGCCGGCGTTCTCCCCGACCTTCCCGACGCAGCGAGCCTCCGTGTCGGCGCTCCGATCGCGCGGCCGTCGGCCGTGTACTGCATCGGCATGAACTACGCCGCGCACGCCGCGGAGTCGGGCTCCGAGCCGCCCGAGCAGATCGTCATGTTCATGAAGTCGCCGAACACCGTCGTCGGCCCGTTCGACGACGTCGCGATCCCCCGCGGCAGCGAGAAGACCGACTGGGAGGTCGAGCTCGGCATCGTCATCGGTCGTCGTGCGAGCTACCTCGACTCCCCCGCCGCGGCCCGCGCCTGCATCGCCGGCTTCGTGACGGCCAACGACCTCTCCGAGCGCGACTGGCAGATCGCCGTCTCGGGCGGCCAGTGGTCGAAGGGCAAGAGTGCTCCGGGCTTCTGCCCGACCGGCCCGTGGCTCGTGACGGGCGACGAGGTCGACGCCGACGACGTGCGCCTGCGCAGCTTCGTCAACGGCGAGCCGCGTCAGGACTCGCGCACGAGCGACCTCATCTTCGACATCGGCACGATCGTCTGGACGCTCAGCCAGTACCTCGCCCTCGAACCCGGCGACCTCGTGCTCACCGGCACCCCCGAGGGCGTCGCGCTCTCGGGCCGCTTCCCGTACCTCGCTGCAGGCGACGTCGTCGAACTCGACATTGAGGGCCTCGGCGCCCAGCGCCAGCAGTACGTCTCCGCCTGACCCCGAGAGGATCTTCACATGAGCACGGAATTCAGCAACCTCGTCGCGATCGTCACCGGCGGGGCATCCGGCATCGGCGCCGCGATCGCCGCCCGCCTGCAGCAGGGCGGCGCGCGCGTGGCCGTCTTCGATCTGCAACCGGATGCCGCGGCGCACGCCGACCTCGCGATCGCCGTCGACGTGGCCGACGACGAGAGCGTGCGTGCGGGCGTCGAGCGCGTCGCCGCCGAGTTCGGCCGCATCGACATCGTCGTGAACAACGCCGGCATCGGTGCGCAGGGCACGATCGAGGCGAACTCCGATGAGGAGTGGCACCGGGTCTTCGACATCAACGTGCTCGGCATGATGCGCGTCGCCCGCGCAGCGCTGCCCCACCTGCGCACCTCCCCCGCCGCGTCGATCGTCAACACCGCCTCGATCGCGGCGACGGCGGGGCTTCCCGAGCGGGCGCTGTACAGCGCGAGCAAGGGCGCGGTCGCCGCGCTCACCCGGGCCATGGCCGCCGACCACCTGCGCGAGGGCATCCGGGTCAACGCCGTGAACCCGGGCACCGCCGACACCCCGTGGATCGGCCGGCTGCTCGCCTCCGCCGACGACCCGGCCGCCGAGCGCGCCGCCCTCGAGGCACGCCAGCCGCACGGCCGGCTCGTCTCGGCCGACGAGGTCGCGGGCGCCGTCGCCTATCTCGCGAGCCCCGCCTCGGGGTCGACGACGGGCGTCGAACTCGCGGTCGACGGCGGCATGCAAGAGCTGCGTCTGCGCCCGGCCGTACGCTGACCCCTCGCCCGCGCACTCCTCAATCCGCAGACGGCTGCATTGTCGACGACGCGGCGCAGAAGGCCGGGATCGTTGTACATCGTGCACAGCCGGTCGGCCCCGCCGCCCGCTAGCCTGAAGAGGTGAAGTTCGCGCACCTGAGAGTCGAAGGCCAGACGACCCCTCGACTCTCGGCGGTGATCGCGGAGTCCGCGCTCTTCCTCGACGAGTTCATGCAGCAGCCGCCGCGCGACCTGCAAGACCTGATCGAGCGCGGCCCCGACGGCCTCGCCGAGGTGCGCGAGGTCGTCGACACGGCGGTCTCGCTCGGCGCCGAGCTCACCCCGGTCGCCGCACTCCGGCACTCCTCGGCCGTGCTGCGGCCCGCCCAGGTCATCGCGATCGGTGCAAACTACGCCGCCCACGCCTCAGAGCTGAAGCTGCGCGCCGAGACCGCGATGACGATCTTCTCGCTCTGGCCCAACTCGCTCACCGCGCACGGCGCGACGACGACCTGGCCCGAAGACCTCACCACACAGGTCGACTACGAGGCCGAACTCGGCGTCATCATCGGGCGGCCGGCCCGCGGCGTGCACGTGCGCGACGCCCTCGACCACGTGTGGGGGTACACCGTGGTCAACGACATCACCGCACGCGACATCCAATTCAGTGAAGCGCAGTGGTCGCGCTGCAAGTCGTTCGACGGCTTCACGCCCACCGGCCCCGTCGTGGTGACGGCCGACGAGATCCCCGACCCGCAGAACCTCTGGCTCACCACGAACCTCGACGGCCACATCATGCAGGACGCGTCGACGAACGAGATGGTGCGCAGCGTCGCCGAGATCGTCTCGCTGCTCTCGCGGTCGGCCACGATCCCCCCGGGCACGCTCATCTCGACCGGCAGCCCCGGCGGCGCCGGCTACTCGCGCAAGCCACCGGTGTTCCTGCACGACGGCTCGACCGTCACGGTCACGATCGAGGGCATCGGGTCGCTGACGACGCACTGCCGGGTCGTCTGACGCGAGTCCCCGCGAGCGCCGGCCGCACAAACGGGCCTGCATGAACGCGAGTCCCGCGCGGTCGCGGGGCCCCCGCAGTCGCGGGCCCCGCGGCATCCGCTCGCGCTACTCGCTCGGCTCGCCCTTCAGGTCGATGAGCGGAATGGCCATCGTGATCGGGCGGATGCCGGAGAGCTTCGCGGGCTGCAACTGGGCCATGACCGCCTCACGGCTCATGAGCCCGGCCTCGACGACGAGGTCGGCCACCGGCCGGCCGGTCTTGAGCGCGAGCTTGGCGATCGTCGCCGCCTCGGTGTACCCGATGAAGGGAATGAGCGCCGTGACGACGCCCACACTCGAGGCCACCATCGCCTCGAGCCGATCGACGTTCGCCGTGATGCCGTCGACGCAGTTGACGCGCAGGGTCCAGCAGGCCTGGCGCATCCACGTGATCGACTGCAGCAGCGAGTGGGCGATGACCGGCTCGAAGGCGTTCAGCTGCAACTGGCCGCTCTCGGCGGCCATCATGACCGTGACATCGGCGCCGGCGACCGAGTACGCGACCTGGCTGACCGCTTCGGGGATGACCGGGTTCACCTTGCCCGGCATGATCGAGGATCCGGCCTGCTTGGGCGGCAGGTTGATCTCGCCGAAGCCCGCCTGCGGGCCCGACGAGAGCAGTCGCAGATCGTTGCAGATCTTCGAGAGCTTCATCGCGTTGCGCTTCAGCGCGCTCGAGAAGGTCATGAACACGCCGGTGTCGCTCGTGGCCTCGATGAGGTCGGGAGCGCTCTCGAGGCGCAGCCCGGTGATCGCGCTCAAGTGGCGCACCGCGGCGGCCGCATAGCCCGGGTCCGCGGTGATGCCGGTGCCGATCGCGGTCGCGCCGAGGTTCACCTCGGAGAGCAGCTTGATGGTCTCGGAGAGCCGCTCGTGGTCTTCGCCGAGCGTCGTCGCGAAACTGTGGAACTCCTGCCCGAGCGTCATCGGCACGGCGTCCTGCATCTGCGTGCGGCCGACCTTCAACACCTCGTGGAACTCGTGCCCCTTGCGCCCGAACGAGACGCGCAGCAGATCGAGCTCGCGCAGCATGGTGGTCAGCGAGAACGTCATCGCGAGCTTCAGCGCCGTGGGATACGTGTCGTTCGTCGACTGGCTGCGGTTGACGTCGTCGATCGGGTGCAGCACGTCGTAGCGGCCCTTGGGGTAGCCCGCGATCTCGAGCGCGAGGTTGGCGATGACCTCGTTCGCGTTCATGTTCGTCGAGGTGCCCGCCCCGCCCTGGATGACGCCGACGACGAACTGGTCGTGGTGTTCGCCGTCGATGATGCGCTGGCAGGCCGCGTCGATCCACTCGACCTTCTGCTCGGTGAGCACGCCGACCTCGCGGTTGGCCCGTGCGGCGGCCTGCTTGACCGAGGCGAGGGCGACGATGAGTTCGGGATAGACCGAGATGGGCCGCTTCGAGATCGGGAAGTTCTCGAGCGCGCGCATCGTGTGCACGCCCCAGTAGGCGTCGGCCGGCACCTCGACGGAGCCGAGCGAGTCGGTCTCGGTTCGGGTCGGTTCGACGTTGGTGCGGTCAGTGGTCTCGGGCTCGTGCATCTCTTCCTCCACGGAGTCGTGCGCGAGTGGACGTCGAGGATCTCGACGCCCCGCTGCCGGCTCCATCGCCTGGGGTTGCGCGCGGGATCGCCGCGCTCGTGTTCGAATCGAGCCTATCGCCGGGCCGCTCACGCGACGAATGCGAGAACGGCGGCGGGGCGCCCCCAACGC